>JAFGMA010000271.1 GCA_016927835.1 Candidatus Zhuqueibacterota bacterium
CCTGGAATTCTAAAATGCGATTTGGTAAATGGATATAAGCCCACTAAACACATAAAATAACACAGAAAGCCTTTTTCGCATATTTCGTGCATTTCGTGGGAAATATTTTAACCTCAGAAATGAATGAATTACTGGTTTGCTTTTCATTTTAGAAATTTAAGATTTAAATAAATCAAGATTGTCTGACTCAGGAGAAGGCATGTCTTCGCTCACAAAATTCAATTTAGGATTAAGTGGTAGTACCTGGTTGTTAATATTGGCGATTATAATTGGTATTGTTTTCACAATTTACATCTACCGCTGGACGAATCCACCTGTTGCACGAAGGATTCGCCTCCTGCTCATTGCGCTGCGGATGATTGCGCTGTTGACGGTCATTTTTATTATTTTCGAACCCATCCTGGCACTTACTTGGTACAAAACGCAGCGACCCCTGATTGGCGTTTTAATTGATACCTCGGGCAGCATGAGCCTTACCGATGCCGGCGGATCGCGACCGGAAGAAGCACGCAAAATCATGGAGCAGCCTGTATTCGATGAATTGACAGAAGAAAACGATGTCGAATATTTCAGGTTCTCCGATAAACTGGAGCCGTTGGAGACGCTTCAGTTGGATTCGCTTCGATTCACAGGCGACGGCACGGATATTCAGAATGCCTTGCAGGCGCTGAGGGAACAATCCACAGATGACTATTTATGTGCGGTTATTGTGGTGAGTGATGGAGGTGATAATCTGGGTGATAGCCCCGAACGGTACGCTGCCGACTACGGTGTGCCAATTTATGCGATACCCGTAGGCGATCCGGCTGAACAAAAGGATGCGCTGATATCGCGCGTAATGACCAATGAAGTGACCTACGCCAAAAATAAAGTGCCACTCGAAGTTACCATACGGTCCTCAGGCTATCAGGATATGCGTATCCCGGTTACACTGGTGCAGGATGACAAAATTTTGGATACCCAGACCATTACGCTTTCGGGAACAACCTTGCAGCAGAAAGTAACCCTGCATTTCATTCCCGAAAAAGAAGGCATTTTCAAATATCAGGTGAATATCCCGAAGCTGGATAGCGAGCTGACCGCACTCAACAATAGCAAAAGCTTCTATGTCAAAGTATTGAAGAGCAAAATGAAAATCCTGATAATTGCCGGTGCGCCTTCGCCGGATTTCAAATTCATTCAGCGCGCTTTGAATTCGGATGAAACCATTGAAGTCGATGCTTACGTGGAGCGCAAAAACGGTCAATTCTACCAGGGTGATTTACCATCAACTGTCACTCAACTGAGCCCGTATGATTGTTTTGTTTTCCTCGATTACCCCCGATCTGAATCTGCCAATTCAGTTTTGCTCGATCTAAAAAAAGCCATCGATGAAAACGATACGCCGCTATTTTTCATTTCCGGAAACAAGGTAACTTTCAAGAAATTAGAACCTTTTATCGGGTATTTGCCCTTCACATCACGGATTTCCATGATTCAGGAAAAACTTGTTTTTGCAAAATTAGCAGGGCAGGGTGTAACGCACCCGATGGTTCGATTGAGCGATGATTCGCATGACAATTTAAGCCTTTGGAGCGGATTGCCACCCGTTTATTACCCATACATAAATATTGAATCGACCCCGGGAACTCAAATATTGGTTGAGGTCGATAGAATGCGCTCGCGAATTCCCGCCTCGTTGCCAGCGCAGCCATTGATCGCAACCAGGCGTGCGGGCGCTCAAAAATCGGCGGCGTTTCTCGGATACGGATTCTGGCGCTGGGATTTTCTGATGTGGGGCATCGGAAAAGATAATCAGACTTTTTTGCGATTGTTGAATAATACGATTCGCTGGCTGGTTACAAAAGAGGACAGCAAGTTGATCAGAATTCGGGCGGATAAAGAAATTTACCGCGGCGGCGAATCGATTGGGTTCAGTGCGCAGGCGTATTACGAGGATTACCGACCGCTTGACGGCGCGGAAATTAGTGTCATGATTCGCAAAGGCGAACGTCAGCACAAGTTGAATTTAACCGGTATTGGCGACGGTAAATACGAAGGGCAAATTCAGGTATTGGACGGCGGGGACTATTCATTCGAAGGCACAGCGAATTTCAACAACCGGAATATCGGCAATGACAACGGGAAATTTTCAGTGGAGCCATTCAACCTGGAGTTTCAGTCAACCCGGATGAAAGCCGCCTTGCTTCAGCAGATCGCCAGCCAGAGTGGGGGGGACGTGGTACCTCCGGATTCATTATCTCAACTTTCCCGAAACCTGGTATTTCCGCCGAAACGGCTGGTGCAATCCCGCGAGTGGGAGTTGTGGAATAAGCTGACATTATTGTTCGTGGCAGTTGCCTGTCTCGCGCTCGAATGGTTCATCAGGAAACGGAAAGGAATGCTGTGACACGGGACAAGCTGCTGAAGATAATCGGCGATATCGCGAGTGAGAGCGGAACCGAGGTGTATGCGGTCGGCGGGTATGTCAGGGATTTGATTTTGAAACGTCCCGGGAAAGATATCGATTTTGTCGTTGTGGGTGACGGTATTGCTTTTGCCCGTCAATTGCAGCGTGCCTTGCGCGCAAAAAACCTGGTGGTGTATGAACGATTCGGCACAGCCATGCTCACTCTGGATGAGTATCAACTGGAATTCGTTGGCGCACGGGAAGAATCGTACGTTGAAGAGTCGCGTAAGCCGCGGGTAGTGACCGCAAACTTGCTCACCGATTTATCCCGCCGCGATTTCACAATCAATGCGTTGGCAATGCACGTGTCGCCCGATCGATTCGGTGAAATCATCGATCCGTTTAACGGGAAGCATGATATTGAGCGGCGTTGCCTCAGGACACCGCTTGATCCCCGGGAAACATTTTCCGATGATCCGTTGCGGATTATGCGCGCGATTCGATTCGCAACGCAGCTCAAATTTCAAATTGAACCAGGCGCGCTGGCAGCGATTTCCGAAACCAAAGAGCGATTGCGTATCATTTCCCAGGAGCGAATCACCGATGAGTTGATGAAAATCCTCGGCGCTTCCAAACCTTCGATTGGATTCGACTTAATGAACCGGACCGGCGTGCTGGCAATCGTGCTGCCGGAATTGGAGCAAATGAAGGGCATCGAGCAGCGCGGCGATTACCATCACAAGGATGTATTCTATCACACCATCCAGGTGATTGATAATATTGCCAGGGTGACCAAAGATATCAGGTTGCGTTTCACGGCGATGGTGCATGATATCGCCAAGCCCGAAACCAAAAAGTTCATCGAAGGCATCGGATGGACCTTTCACGGGCATGATGAAATCGGTGCGCGCATGCTGCCCCGATTCTGTCAACGGTTGAAGCTGCCCACAGACCTGATGAAAAATGCGCAGAAGCTGGTGCGATTGCATTTGCGACCGATTTCCCTGGCAACTTCAGAAATCACCGATTCCGCTGTCAGGAGGTTGATCGTCCATGCCGGCGATGATCTGGATGCGCTCTTTTTGTTGTGCCGCGCTGATATCACCTCAGGCAATCCAAAACGCGTCAAGGCGCACCTGGCAAATTTCGATGCGCTGGTCGCGCGAATGAAAGAAGTTGAAATAAAAGATAGATTGCGCGCGTTTCAATCGCCGGTTCGCGGAGAGAAAATTATGGAAGTTTGTGGAATTGCGCCCGGTCCGCTGGTCGGAAAATTGAAGAAAATGATCGAAGATGCCATTCTGGATGGACTCATTCCCAATGACTACGAAGCAGCACTGGCGTATTTGATCGAGCACAAAGATGAATTTTTTGAATCGTGAAGCAGGAAAACGTGACAGATGAACTCGCTCTCGTTCCGAAAGCCCGTTATATTCCTGCCCCGAATGATATTTCAATCTGCCTATCCTGGCGTTCTTCCGAGGGGCGGAGCGCCTGTTCCTGCCCAAGGACATCTTCAGCAGTCAATCGGTAATTCAACGTTCCATACATAATTGAGAGCGACATGGTAAGCGGCGATTTGTCAGGACGCCAGAACAGGCTAATCCCAGCTTGCAGCAACCGTGGAGGATATACAAATTCGGATGAACGCACCAATCCCCACGATAACCGGACACTTTCAATGATCAGGATGCGCCTGCGGGTGTCGTTCAAACAAATATGAAATGCGGGACCAAACGTCAGGTACTTAAAATTTCCGGTTGAACCGATATTTTCGCCCAAATCAGCGGAAATCTGCCCCAGCGCCGTATTAATGCCTGGACCATAACAGAATCGCTGTGTTTTAAAGAAATGGAATGCATGGGAAAAATCAAGCCAGATTGAGTTGAAGCAGGTGCGATAGTCCGCGGGCATTCGATCCAATCGTAGATTACCGGTCGTTAATGCCAATGAAGGCGATTCGCCGTTCAGGAGCGCATAAATACGTTTCAAGCGGTTTATTGTGAAATGACCGGACATACGTTCTGAAGCGCAAACATAAACAGCCATAAATTTCAGGTCGCTCGTTGTATAGCGGAGCATCTTATTGTAACCATAGGGATTCCATGAACAGCTTCTGCCATCAAAAAGCGATGTAGCGATTCGTTCATGGGAAAAATGAATCCCTGCGTAGAAAAACATTCTGCCCGAAAAGGTGTGCCCGCTGGTGGCGAACGTGGCGTTCGGGAACAGCAGCAACATGGTGGTGATTTGTAAATAGCGCATGGTCAGCCTGCTCTGCTTTATCCGATTCTTTTTTCGATTTCCGCTGGCATCATCAAAGCTCTTTAAATCATACGATTTTAAAGGATTGAAAGCTGCTTGCGGATTGCCTATTTGC
>JAFGMA010000272.1 GCA_016927835.1 Candidatus Zhuqueibacterota bacterium
TGTAAACATAGAGATTGCTTCGCTCCACTGCGTTACGCTCGCAATGACATGCTTAAGAATATGATGTTACAAACTAACCCTTAATAGATATAATTATTTTGACATACAAGAAATAGAATTTAACAAAGCGCTGTAAATTCTGCGCCAGCGTTTCAACTATCTATAGACAAAATGATTGAAGCCTGAATTTGTGAGATGGTGATCAAAGAATATTGCAATACGCATCATTTTAAAAAAAATATATTTCCCACGAAAAACACGAAAAAGCACTGAAAAAAAAGCTGTTCGTGTCATTTCGTGTCTTTCGTGGGCTATCCTGAAGAGTATAATCTCAATTACCCTGTCACCGGCAAAAGCCTGTGTGAAATTCAATTGAACCATGCCTGAGCAATCCGTATGATACTTCCCAAAACATCTCGAATTTGGATATTAACTATTGCCGGTGTTTTTTTTATTGCATCCGATATACTCGTCAATTTCTATCATCCGCCGGCGCTACTCTGGGTGATGATCGGGATTTCATTCGGCTCGATCCTGGTCTCCCGGCGATATTTGCCTGAAATATTTCTTCTAAGCCGCTATAGTTTCGTTGTCAATTTCATCCTTTTGTTTTTGCGATTTCCCTTACTCGAAACCTGGCCCATGTTTTTGCTCATGCGTTTAATCGGTCTGACTCTGCTGGCACTTGGTTTTCGCGATTTAAAGCGGAGCTCGGGAGTGCGATCCGGAACGACGAAGCCGGTTTTGTGGGCGGGCAGTGCGTTCGTCGTCGTTGTGAGTACAGCGGCATTGGCGTTGTGGTTTGAGTATTTCAGCGACAAAATCCTGCTACAGCAATGGACGAATCAGCTTCCCACCGGCAACCTGGCGCTTATCATTTTGGCGGGATTCGGATTTGCAATCGTCAACGCCATCATTGAAGAATTCATCTGGCGCGGTGCGCTATGGCGATCTCTCGCGCCGATATTTTCACCAGTGGCAATCATCATTCTCCAGGCGCTATCGTTCGGAGCCATTCACTTCGAAGGGATACCCTCCGGTGTGCCCGGTGTGGTGCTGGCGTTTATTTACGGATTGATGCTGGGGATTATCAGGCACAAATCAAATGGATTGCTGCTCCCGGTCATCGCCCATTTTTTCGCTGATTTGTGCATCTATGGGTATCTGGTGTTCTGGCTGGCATAGGCAATCTGCACTCCCTTTTAAAGTCAAAGGGAAATAACCTTTCAAAGGTTGAGCCTTCACTACCCCCAATCCGTAACAATCGATCCCTCAGATACTGATTCGCAGACTCCCGTTTGGGAATCCAGGAGGCATCGTAAACCATGAAAAGAACCAACAACTGAACCATTTCTTTGACAATCTTAATTTTACTTGATTTTAGGATAAATATTTTTTATTTTAGGCAAAATTTATCGCATCAGTCTGGCAAACGAGACAGGTATCCTCCTTTTAGTTCACGATCGAAAAGCCAGTCAAGTCGGGTGTCAGTTTCGGTTACAGGTTAAAAGCAATTCAAATCGTTGATCGGGAGTGCAATTGTCAATGCCATTTGTTATTTTATTTTTCAAAAAGCTGTATCAGCGCATCAGATTTGAGAATGTACCAAGGCTTGTATTTGTTACTTTTTTTATTATCTTATTTGGCGCAGTCGGCGTATTTTACTTTGAGCATCGTGTCAATGATAATATAGTAAATATGATAGATGCTGTCTGGTGGAGTCTGGTAACGATCACCACGGTGGGATATGGGGATATTTTCCCGGTAACGCTTGGGGGTCGAATTGTAGCCGTCGTTGTGATGCTCATGGGAATCGGATTTTTAGGTATGTTCACTGCAACCATTGCATCAATGTTTGTGGAGCAGCGATTAAAAGCAGAGAAAGGATTACGAGCCGTGAAAGTTATGGATCATCTCATCATCTGCGGGTGGAATCATCGTGCACAGGATATCATCAATGAGATTCGCGCGCATAAGGGTTGGCGCACGGAAAAAATCGTATTGATTGCGGATATCGATTCGAAGCCAATTGATGATGACCGGCTTTACTTTGTCAAAGGTGAAGTCACCGAAGACAACCTGAAGCGCGCAAATCTCGCGGAAGCCAGTAACATCATTATTCTTGCGGATGAAAAGCTCGATCCGCGCTCCAGGGATGCCAAAACGATATTGAATACGCTAACCGTCGAGTCCCTGCACCAGGATGTTTATACCTGTGTCGAAATCGAGAATTCAGAAAATGTGGCGCATTGCCGGCGCGCAAAAGCCGATGAAATTATCGTAAGTGGCGAATTTAGCAGCAAGCTCATCGCCCGTGCAGCGCTCAACCACGGCATTTCAAAATTCATCGATGAATTACTCAGCAGCCAGTATGGCGAAGAATTGCACAAAATCAAGGCGCCCGATTCCATGGTTGGCAAACGCTTCATCGATATTTTCGTCCAATTGAAAGAGCATTTCGATTGCATTGTCGTGGCAATAGAATCGGAACCCGCAAAAGCATTCATTTCAAATCCGCCTTCCGGTTATGAAATCAAAAAGGGCGATCACCTGATCCTCGTTTCCAAAGAAATACCCGAATTTGATTAGCCTTTCAAACTATCTACAGGCATTACTAGCCGGGATTCCAAACGCAAAATTATACTCATTTCCGGGAAAAAATAAATGTGCCGTTTTTCAAAATCCAAACCCTGTTCGGAAAGCCAATTGCCATGAATCACCGGGAACGATTCCTCAGAACATTAGCCGGCAAGCCCGTCGACAGAGTGCCATTTATCAAGGTCTTCGGCGGCACCAACGCAATCCTGCCTCGATGGGAGCGGGAGCATCCGGGACTATCGGAGCAGATCGATGAAATCCTGAAATTTGAAGGCATTTATCGCGGCTGGGCAACGACGGATGTCAATTTCTGGTTGTCTCAGCGCGGTAAGCCTGAAATGATCGAAAAATCGGAAACCCGACGTGTGCTGAAATACCCCGATGGTCTGGTGGAAATAATCATGGATGGCGCGGATTATTATCACCAAACGGTGGCGTGGCCCGTGAAAACCCGCAAAGACTGGGAGCGCATCAAAAAGAAGCACCTTCGTCCCGATGATCCCGCACGGTTTCCGCCCGACTGGCAAGAAAAAATCAAGCTGTACCGGCGGCGCGATTATCCGCTGCAATTAACACATGGCGGCGTCTATGGATTTGCCAGGCGATTTTTAATGGGTGATGAACAACTCATGTATGCGTTTTATGATGATCCCGAATTGGTTCACGACATGATGGAAACCTATACCGATATGATCCTCCAAATTTGGGAGAAAATGGTTGAAGACGTCAGCTTTGACCTGATTGAAGTATGGGAAGATATGGCATCGAAAAACGGGAGCCTGGTTTCGCCCCGAATTTTCAGGGAGTTTATGCTGCCCAATTATCGCAAAATCGCCTCCTTTGCGCGCGAGCACGGCATCGATGTCATTCTCGTCGATTCCGACGGATACATCGATGATCTTGCCGGGCTGATGATCGAAGGCGGCGTCACCGCGATGTATCCGTTCGAGATAGGCGCCGGGTGCAACATTGCTGAGGCGAGAAAACGCTATCCGGAACTCGGCATTATCGGAGGGCTGGACAAAGAAGTTATGGCGCGCGGAAAAGAGCAGATCGATCTGGAAATCGAGAAAGCCCGCACATACATCAAAGCGGGACGCTACATCCCGGGACCGGATCACTTTGTGTTGTCCAATGTAAGTTGGGAGAATTACCGGTATTTCATGGAACAGCTCAGGGAAGTGGTGATGACGACAACGCCCGAGGTGCATCTTTGAGCTGCGGCTTACGCAAATCGGGAAATCTTATGGAAGCACTACACTGGTCTGTTTTAGCTTATATTTAAGATAATTAAAAAGACGTCTCGGTTTCAGGAATGCAGCAAAAATAAAATATACTGCAAACGGTCATAAATTGAACATTTTTTTACTGTCATTGCGAGGCGTTTTTTGCCGAAGCAATCTTTTCAGTGCTTAA
>JAFGMA010000273.1 GCA_016927835.1 Candidatus Zhuqueibacterota bacterium
GAAAAATTGGAATTCTTGCAACTCCAGTCACCCTACGGGTTCCTTCCGTTGCAAGAATTCCAATTACACAAAAGTTTGGACACTACCACTATTGACGATCACATTTAAAGATTCACATTCAGGAATTTGATTGGAAAATGGATAAGCGACTGGCAAAACTGAAAGCACTCGAAAATCAACTGGCGCGCCTTCATCGCAGGATCGAGGCATTTAACAAATTAAGTGCCCGTTATTCCTGGTATCGGCTGGCTGTTTTTTTAGCGGGCGTTCTCGCCAGCGTTTCGATGGCGTTCATTGCTGATGGCTGGATGTGGCTGGCAATTGCGCTCACGCTTATACTTTTCAACATCGTCGCCGCCTTTCACCGACGTCTGGATCGGAGCATCGCGCGGCACACGATCTGGCTGGATTGGAAAAAGAGCCAGCTCGCAAGAATGAAACTCGATTGGGCAAATATTCCGGCACCCCTTGCAGCCAGCCACGCTTCGGCGCACCGTCTGGAAATCGATCTTGATATCGCCGGCTCCAAATCTTTACACCACCTGATGGATATTTCAATCTCCGAAAATGGCAGTCAGCGCCTCAGAGAATGGTTGATTAATGAAAAACCCGACCTTGAGCGCATTCAACGCCGGCAGGAAATTCTGCGGGAATTAAGCGGACTGGCTTCATTTCGGGATAGACTATTGTTGAATTTCCGACTCGTTTCCCGCGAACGCCTTGAGGACCGGAAACTGCTTGAGTGGCTGCAACGCGGAACCGCATCAACTGCTTTGAATCGGATTATTTTCATTACAACCGCGCTGGCGATCATCAATTTCCTGCTGCTTTTCCTGTACCTGATTGAAATGCTTCCGCCGTTTTGGCTGCTTTCGCTGGGCATCTATATCTTCATCCATTTTGCAAATCAACGCAAAACCGCCTCTCTGCTGAATGATGCTGATTTTCTCAGTGCTGAACTGAAAAAATACAGGGCAATTTTCAAATATCTTGAATCTTTTAATTATGAAAAAACCAGCCATTTGTCCGAATTATGCAAGCCCTTTCTCGATAAAAAAAACCGCCCGACATCACATCTGCGGCGCCTGACGCTGGTTGCCATTGCTATCGGATTGAGGATGAATTTCGCGCTCGGAATCATTCTGAATGCGCTGGCGCCCTGGGATTTTTATTGTGCGCTGTGGCTAACCAAAGTCCGGTCAGGCATTGCGGCACATTTCCGTTTTTGGCTGGATCGATGTTTTGAACTGGAAGCGCTGCTTTCGCTGGCAAATTTTGCCTATTTGAATCCGGGCTATATTTATCCGGTTATCCGTTCAGGCGGCGCATCGGGGCAAAAACGCCCGTTCGAAGCTGAAGCACTGGGGCATCCGCTGATCCCGCATGATCAGAAAATTTCGAATGATGTCGCCCTGCAAACAATCGGCGAAATCATGTTGATCACCGGATCGAACATGGCAGGCAAGAGCACGTTTTTACGAACCATTGGCATCAATCTCTGCCTGGCATACACCGGGGCGCCGGTGAATGCCGATTCTTTGGAGACTTCCCTGTTCCGTGTCTTCACCTGCATCCGGATCAACGATTCGTTATCCGATGGAATTTCACAATTTTACGCTGAAGTGAAAAGGTTGAAAGAATTGCTGACACTGCTTGGCGATGAGACAGATTACCCCATTTTTTTCCTGATCGATGAAATTTATAAAGGAACCAATAATCGCGAACGACTCATCGGGAGCCGCTCGCTCATTCGCGTTCTGGCGGGGAAAAGAGGGCTGGGTGTGATTTCAACACATGATCTTGAATTGGCACAATTAAGCGATTCCATCCCGAAATTCACCAATTTCCATTTCCGCGAGGATGTGAGTGACGGACGAATGGTCTTCGATTACAAACTGCGCCCCGGTCCTTGCCCGACTACCAATGCGTTGAAAATTATGCAGATGGAAGGATTGCCGGTATCAATGATTGATTGAGCTAACCTCTTGCGCTCAAAGCGATACTCTCCAGATTCCAATCGACTTAAATACTTGAACAACAGCGTTGTTTTTTTTTGCGAAAAGCGGATTGGATGGTGGTGATGTACAAAAATCAATTATGCGCCACGCTGATACCTCTTATTTCCCGGTTCTCAACTTCGCCCAATTTTCTGCCTTCCGATGGCGAAACCGCGCAGTAAAAATGATACAGCCTGCCCTCTCTGGCAATCATGCCGGCTTTATGGGCATAGCGCGAATCAATGCTTCCGGGTGCGCCCACGTCGATTAAGACTTCATTTGATTTTGTCCATCGGAGCAAATCTTCGGAGAAGGCGACGCTGTCCCGGGCATGACCATCGGTGCAATTTCCGAAGTAAAACATCACCCACTGATCGCCGCAGCGGAGGACAGCCGGATCAGAAGCGAAGATGTCATCAAATGCCCCTTTCGCACCAATTTTCAGCACAGGATTTTCAGGATACCGATTCCAATGCACCAGGTCTGTTGACAGCGCCACACCCGTTTGCTCGATCCACGGGCGTCCGGCGGTTTTTGCATTGTAAAACAGGTAATAGGTTCCGTCGTGCTGCATCAGCCATGATTTGTAGAGACCACCTGCCTCCCAGGCGCATGCGGGATTGGGCGTCAGGATGGGATCGCCAATTTCCCAGTGCCGCAAGTCATCGCTGAAACACAATCCGATCACCGCGGGACCGCTCTCGTAGCCGGGGCGTGGATAGGCGTGGAAGCTGCCCACGAATTTGCCATTGATCCGCTTCAATTCACCGGAGCTATAAAGGTCATTCTTCCGCAAAATATTGGTCATGGCAATGTTGAATTCCGTGACAGAGCCTTTCGGACCGCGGTCGATGATCATGCCCAGTTTCTCCCAGTGGATCAAATCGTCCGAGACAGCGAGTCCTGTTCGGTAGCCGATACTGTCCCAGCCGACAAATGTCATGTAATATTTCCCTGCGTGTGAAAACAGGAAAGGACAATCCACAGCGTGACTGTCGAATTCGCCCTGCTTGTACGATGGCGCGACTACCAGGCGATTGGTTTTAATCGGGGTTCTCAAACGATCCATTTGTGAGCCTTTCTTTGTGTTGTCATTCGAGATAAAGAGCCTGACATCACCAAATTCCATGTTGAGCGTATGCTGCATACGAAATGCCTTGTCGTTAACCGATGTCATCGGCTTGGGCAAATTCAAAATTCGTTCACCACTTTCGGTCGCGACAATGGTAACAGCATCCCGTGTTGCACTGATGATATCCGGCTTTGTGCTCCACAGGGCGACCCCGGCTTCCCGGGCAAGCCATCGCAAAATCTCCACCGGCAGGGGCGCGGCTCCCGCATAAACCGACTGCCAGCCATCAACCGCCTTGCGCGCAAAAGCGATCCCGTTTCCGTCGGTCCAGTTTCCCAATGGTTCAGCGGCGTCATCAATCACGCTGAAACGCGGGAAATAGTGCTTTTCAACGCCAAATTTCATATTTAGGGCTTCATCGCCCTTGATGGCGGTTTCAATCATCATCGGTCCCGGTTGGTCTATGGGCTTGAATTTGAATCCCGTCAGCGCCTCCATTTGCTGCAAATCCAGTTTTTCGGGTGCGATGAATCCGGGCGCATAAAACCAGACAACCGTTGTTCCGCTATCTTTTAATATTCCCCGCAGTTCCCGGACTTCATGCTGTTGCATATAAAACGTATTGACCATAAATATCAGACGATATTTCTCCGCATCATGTGCCCCCAGATCGAATCGATAGAGAAAATCCATTGGTGCACCAATGCGGTGGAATGTTCTGGCTTGTGAATTCAAGAACCAGTGGTTGAAATAATCGCACAGGGAAATTCCGTAGCCTGTCCATGGTTCTTCGGATTTCCAGTGCTGCGTTACAAAAAAGCTTTCCGCATCGTACACCGCGGCAATCCGGGCTTCTGACTCGATATTAAGAAGCAGACGGTTTTCACCGATAGTCAAGAACCGCCGGATTTCCTCGATAATGGGCGGATCATCATACCAGCCTTTGCCGGCTTTGAATGGCGGTACCAGGGGACCAAAATCATAGAGCCACCCGCCGATTCCGGCGGCGAACATCCGTCCCAGGTCGCGTTGCAATATCCGGCGTGTTCCTTCGACTGTCTCGTGACCGGAGCCGCCTTCACCGGTGCGCTTGGGTTCCACGTAAGTGGCGGGATCCATCTCAACGATGAAGAGCTTGCCATGCCGTTTCACCGATTCCAGCGGTACGCGATAGCCGCCGTCTCCCCCCACGCCCCGTGCACGACCAAGCCAGTTTCCGGCATCGTCTACCATATCGCTTTCCCATCGCTCTTTATGCGGGAGATTGGTATGTTGATACGCATACGGGCTGACGATAAAATCGATATCCAGGCTCTTCAAAATTTTCTGTGGCGCCAGATGCCCTGCTTCCTGGATCATGACATTTTCAAGCAGGTAGGCATAGAACGTTCCGCAAAGAAGCCTGCGCTGCGTTTCTTGTTTCACGATTCGCACAAAAAACAAAATCGTGTCGGCGCAAAGGTTATGAAAACGATGATAAAATTCAATTACAGCGCGTTCTTTGGCAGGATCGCGCAGCAGTCCGAAAGCTGTGTTCGAGCGGGAAGCCGGTGTGGGAAGGGGACCAATAGCTTTCTGCATAGATGGGCTGTAATCGGGCAGGTGGCGTGAACCGATGTAATGCCATTCGCCCGTCATGCCGCTCGTAACCTGATAGCCCAGCATGCGGCTGCGTAAGGGCGATTCCTCAATATGTCTCAGAAAGCGCCGGAGCAATTCACCGGTGTCCCTGCGCCAGGCATCCGAGGCATACGAAACATCGTAAAAATCCGAACCTGAATTCCAGTTCAGTCCGCTTTCACCGATGCGCTCGGGAAGCCCGTAATTCTTTTCATCAATCGGCAAGCCATATTTGACCAATTCCTCGGGATGCGCATCTTTCCACCATCGCGGCGCATTCAGATGCAATCGAGGCAGGAAACGGGCTGCGGGATTCATGATCAGCAATTGAGCGAAAAAAAGTTCGATCCTGCTGAAATCGTACACGCCCGGCGCTTTCCAGCAATCATTCAAGCCGATAATCGGTGCCAGCAAATTGATGCCCGCCTGTCGGAAACCAATCGTCGTGGTTAACATGCCGGCGCTCAAAGCCAGAAGCGGATAGATTTCCTCACCATTTAAAAAAAGCCGGGGTCCGCCGCGCTCAATTTTCACCTCGGCTATCGCGGCTGGTTCGCCTTTGAGTTTATCGATTGCGTTTTGAAGTTCAGATCTATTCATGATCGAATTCCTTTGATTCAGAGCCATCAACACAGGTGCCGGAAGCACCAGGGTACTCCCGGTGAGACTTGCCAGTTTGAGTACAGTTCGACGCTTCACGTTGCCTGCCTTTCCTCAATGCCACTTTTGCAATTCAATGATATTGTCTTCGGGATCAGCCACATAGACCCAGGTGAGTTTGCCTGCTCCGGGAATTTCTATGGTCACACTCTCACCGACAGGTTTGCCGCCAGCTCGTAGCACCTCCGCTTTAGCTTCAGCCACATGTTCCACCTGGAAAGCGATGTGTCCGAAACCTGGGCGGTTTGCCGCTGTTGGCTGGGGCGCAAGCTGCCGGTCGTATTGAAGGATTTCGAGTGTGACGCTCGAACCGGGCACCCGGAGATGAATCCCGCGGATATGCGCGTTCGGAATACCTGTTCCCCTATCCAGCCAACCACCTTTTAAATCGCGTTCCGGCTGCAAGCGGACACAGCTGAATACACTTTCATAGAAGGTTGCCAGCGATTGCCAATCGCGTGCAATCAAATTAATGTGAGCGAATGTTGCATTTAGCAACATAAATATCCTTTCATGTTATTGATTTTTCTTAACCTCATATAACCGGAGGATTTCCGCTCGTAGATCATCACTCTTCCCAATCAGTTGATACGGTCGATAGACTTTGCCATCCAAAAAGACGCCACCGACGTTTCCCAAATGAATTATTCGATTTTGATGCGGTGCTCCGGCTTCGTGGTAGTCAACGATATTTTCGAGCCCTTCGATTGCTTCTCTCACAATGCGCAGTTTATTGCAGCCATTGCACCACGCATTATCGGCAGCGAAAACATGTATTTTCGCTTGTTTATGAATGGGCAAGGCAGGCAGACGCATCAGCTTTGGTGGTTCTGCATCTGCGCAAAATGGCTTCCAGATGGCGACAGCCTTGTCCTCCTGATCTGCACGCGAAAATCCGAGGTGCTCATAAAAAGAGACCGGATTCCAATCCCAAACCATTGCCCATGCCGCCAAACCTTTGAAGCCTGAAGCCCGTGCATCTTCTTCAATCCGTTCCAGCATATACTTACCAAAGCCTTTGCCGCGTTGATCGCCTTTATGACGTTGATACATGTGCACGTAGAGACATAAAATAAGCATTAAATCATTGCCGATCAAGGGGGAGTATTTAATCGGCGCCGTGTGACATCTGCCGACAACTTCGCCATTATCCAGTCTTAACACCTTGGCGCTGCATCCTTTGTCTTTGTGTTCATTATGCCATTTTTGGCGAATTTGGGCATTCTCGGAATCTTCGATTTTGCAATCCGTCAAACAGCAGAAAAAGGCATCCTGAGTCTCTTTTGTAGCTTCGACAAATTCCATTTTGAACTCTTCCCAATTAGGAAAATCAATACTATGCACTTAATTTTTTTATAAACCGATCATCGACACCAGCGATTGGTGAAACTGTCATTAAAAGGAATCTTTTCCGTGAAACGAACATATTCGTCTCTTTTAAATGACTATTCCTGAATAACATGGATATTTTTATGTAGGTATTCCTGAATCCATTCGATAGCTGCATTTGGCTGGACACGCCCATAATATTTATATTTCATTTCAAAATTTGCTTCACGATATTATTGTACATGATACTAGAGTCCCAATAATTAAGATATAATTATGCTCAAAAATATTACGTTAAGCGCGGATGAAATTCTTATTCGTAAAGCACGTGAGAAAGCGCACCGGGAACACACAACGCTCAATGAGAATTTTCGAAAATGGTTAAAATTTTATATTCGTTCTGATATGACTGAAACGAATTACGAAGATTTAATGCAATCCCTGAGTTACGTGAATCCAGCTCGCAAATTTAGCAGGAATGAATTAAATGAGCGATAAATATTTTATCGATACGAATATTTTTATCCATTCGTTTGATAGTTCAAATCCAACCAAACGAGAGATCGCTAAGAAATTAATACGTGCTGCATTATCTGATTATCAGGGATGCATCAGCTATCAAGTCATACAGGAGTTTTTGGATGTCGCGTTCAAGAAATTTGAAACGCCATTGACAGGAAAAGATTGCCAACAATACATTGAATCAGTTCCGGAACCATTAAATGAAATATATTCAAGTATAAACCTTTATTATCATGCGCTTGAAATATTTGAAAGATGGAAATATTCATTTTATGATTCATCAATTCTGACCGCTGCATCAAAGCGACCTGCAATATTTTATATTCTGTAGAGTTGCAGTACGGACAAACGATTGATGGATTATACTTCGACCGGGCATAATTTGAACATTTCGGAGTGCATTGCCTTTATGCGATGCGAGTGGTGAAATCCATAAAGGGCTTTCAC
>JAFGMA010000274.1 GCA_016927835.1 Candidatus Zhuqueibacterota bacterium
AAATTGCTATTTATCAATATTATTTTTAAGCAAAATGTCCAAGTTATTTAATCCCAAATCCTTAGCAACTATTAAAGTGTTCCATTTTTAAGACAGGATAAACATGATTTACAGGATAGCTTCTGGTTCGGTAAAATCCTGGTCTTTCTGTTTCCTGTGACTTTTGCTAGCTCAAAGTTCAGAACCAAGCCCACAGGTTTTACACTAATGGTCGAACAATTGGCAGGTTGAAAGAGCTGATAAACATGATGAAAATCATGTTTATCCTGTCAAAATGTACCTGAGTAGTACCGTTTGAAAATAATATCGTCGCGTACAGTGCAGAAGAAAGAATCGATACGCAGGTCTCACCGCAAAATCTTATAGTGATTATAATTGCGTTCGGAGGAATGGAAAATTTCCAACGGGCGGATTTAGAGCCTATCCGAAAACCTATTTTAAAGAAATAAATGGATTAGGCAAAAACTTACATTCCCGCATCTTTAATGGGGAATCCACCATCCCGCCTTATAAATGGATTCCCGTGGTCGGCATCCCGATTAACAGATCTCGGGAATGACAAGGAGGATTTTCGGATAGGCTCTTAGTATGGGAGCGCGATTATGGTGATCCAGCAATCGTGATCCGGCTGCTATCGTTGCCAAACTGAATAGCCGCGCATCTTTCCCGGCATTTCACCATCAAAGCTATATCTGAAAAAGCGAGTCGAACCGCAATGCCTCAGTTATTCTGGGATTCCCAAACGGGAGTTTGCGAGCCTGAAACTGAGGGATTACGGCGCACCCTTGAAAAGGCTTGACTTTAAAAACAATTCTATGTATCATAACGCTAAATACACGATTAAAGCGGCTAAGAAGATGGCTTGATAAATGATCAAATATGAAATTAAAAAATGAAGATGACGTATGAAAGATAAAATTCTGATTTTCAGCATCGCCGGCATATTGATATTCATATTCGGCTTTTTTGCTCATTTACAATATTTTCGTACGCGCGACAATGTGATTCAATTATATAGTGATAAGCAGCTTACGTTAGCCAATCAGTCTGCAGTCAGCCTGGAATCCGCGATCAAAGAGCGAATAAAAGCGGTTGAGGTTCTGTCCGATATGGCTTCTTCACAGAAGCTGGAAAAGGAGATATATTTAGTTGAATACAGGCGAACGTATGAAAAGGTAAAAGGTTTTGAGTACATAATCTATATTGATCCGATGGGTAAAGCGCAGGCAGGTTATCCGGCAAATTTTCCCTGCCCCTCAAAACAGCAGGAACATATCAAGTCTGAATTTCTGCAAACGCTTGCCAGGGCAAAAGAAAAGCGAAAGACCGAGCTTTTTACCAAAAAAATGCTGGTCGAAGGCAAGTTGTTTATTTGTCTGATATCTCCGATTTTTTCTCCGCCCGATCACTTTCAGGGTGCCATTTTAGGCGTATTAGACGTCAGAGAGACGCTGAAAATCGCCTTGAAACCAATCATCAGTGATGATAAAGATTATGCCTGGATCCTGGATGAATACGGGCATTTGATTTACCACCCGGATCACGAGGAAATGCTTTTGCATAATATCTTTCAGGATCAGCGAACATGTTTCGATTGCCATCCGGATTTTGCTTTTGAAAGACAAATGCTCAGGAGCAATTCCGGTATCAGCACAAAAAATAATATACTCACGAAACAACAATTGATCGGCTATGCACAATTAAATCTTGAAAATATCAAATGGTACGTCGCAATTAGTACGCCTTATGACACCATAACGACATCGATACGCAACCTCTTCAAAAACACTTTATTGTTAATCATCCTGATGATCGTTACAGTTTTTATCGGAGCGGTTCTGATCAATCGTATGAATACGAAACGTTTGGCTGCGACAAAAGAAATTGAAAATTTAAAAGCTCAGACCGCTCTTATTAAAGAAAGAAATGCCGCTGAATCCCGGTATCGAATTTTGGTTGAACAGTCTCCCGATCCAATATTTTTGTGTACCAGAAAGCAATTCATCATGATCAATCCGGCATTTGAAACGCTTTTCGGATTTACAAAAGAAGACGTGTGCAGATCGGATTTTTCGCTGGTTAATTTAATTGCGCCATCTGTTGTTGAGGATTTCGAAAAAGATATAAGAACCTTAATCAATGCTCGCAGACGCATCGCATCTATAACACCGTTGATGGTAACGAAAAATGGCACCGAATTGGAAGTGGAGATATCTCTCGGGCAATTTTTGTTGGGACGCAAACTTGCATATCAGGGAATTGTACACGATGTAACTAAAATCAGGAAATTGGAACGTGAACGCGAGCGCAAGAAGCATCTTGCGGTTATTGGTGAGATGGCAGCTCGAATTGCTCATGAAATCAAAAATCCATTAGCCAGTATTCAAACCGGCATCCAGTTGTTGGAAAGCCAGCTTAATGGAAATGAAAAACAACGCAGCTATTACGAACGCCTGAAAGTAGAAATCCAACGCGTCGATTCTATTTTAAAGGGATTGCTTTCTTATGCCAGGGAAGATCGCTTGGATGTCAAACGAGTTCCAATCGGCCCGCTTGTCAATCGATTCCAGGGTTTAATCGCCCCAACAATTCAAAAATATCGTTTAACGCTGGAAGTGGATCTCGATGAGGAGCTGCCCCTGGTTCTGATTGATGAGCAAAAAATTGAACAGGTTTTGTGGAATATATGTTTAAATGCGATTCAGGCGAGTAAGGCGCCCGGAAAAATTTACTTGAATATTCTGCGGAATAATCATGGCATCGCTATACAAATCCGCGATGCGGGCTCCGGAATTGCTGAAGAAAATTTAACCAAATTGTTCTTACCGTTTTTCAGTACACGTGCAACAGGCACAGGACTTGGACTCGCAATCAGCAAAAAAATCATTGATTTACATAAGGGACAATTATCTATAGAAAGTAAGCTTAATCAAGGCACAATTGTCACGATCTGCCTGGAGGCTGCCTGAATATGCGTTACCCGGCTTCGAATTCATTTATGCTCGTTACGGCTTAAATTTTCAGCATATTCTCTGTCATTGCGAGGAGCGAAGCGACGAAGCAATCTCAGCATTTTCATATAGTTATGAGATTGCTTTGTTTCGTTCGCAATGACACCTTTCTATGAAATTTTTACCCGCAATGGGTATATATAGTTCAAGGCTTTCCCGCAAAAAATCACACGCATGAATGTTCCTGGTTTAGGAGAAGGTATCTAAAAATTATGAATCCATTTATTTTAATTGTCGATGATGAGGAAAATTTAGCTTTTTTCCTGAAGAGCGCACTTGAGGATAAAAATTATAGCGTGGAAACAGCGCACCTGTTAGCCGATGCAAAATCATTTTTGGAGTCCAATTTCCCGGATTTATTGCTGCTTGATTTAAATCTTCCTGATGGAAATGGACTGGATCTTTATCGATTGATCAAAGAAAAAGGATTGGGCATTCCTACGATTATTATCACCGCCCATGCATCGGTCAAGTCTGCAATCGACGCCCTGAAATTGGGAGTAGATGACTATATTATAAAACCATTTGAATTAGAAGAAATTCTTGTTAATATCGAAAAACAATTGCAGCGCTTTCAATTGAAAAATCAATTCAATTATTATAAGCAGCGGCTGCAGCAAACATATCAGGATAAATTTTTTGTGAGTAATTTGCCCCAAATACAAGAAATCCAGACAATGGCATTGAAAATCGCCCAGGTAGCGGAAAGCGTCATCCTCATCGAAGGCAGCAGCGGAACCGGAAAGGAAATGCTGGCGCGTTTCATCCATCAAAACTCACCGCAAGCAGACGCACCGTTTGTGGAAATAAACTGCGCGTCGCTGCCTGAAAACTTGCTCGAAAGCGAGTTGCTTGGCTACGAACCCGGCGCATTTACCGATGCAAAAAAACGGAAGATTGGCTTGATTGAATTGGCAAAAGGAGGTACGCTGTTCCTGGATGAAATCTCTGAGATGTCATCGTCCCTGCAAGCCAAATTATTGCGCGTGATCGAGACCAGGGTTTTCAAACGATTAGGCGGGATTCGCGATATTAAAGTGAATATTCGCATCATCGCTTCTACGAATCGGGATATTCGTGCCTATGTGAAGGAAAACAAATTTCGCGAAGATTTGTTCTTTCGCCTGAATATGTTCCATATCAAATTACCGGCGCTCATCGATCGAAAAGAGGAATTATTATTGATTGCTCAATTCTTCCTCGAAAAAATTTCCAGGCAATTGCAAAGAGGAGTGCGACAGATTTCTGAAGAAGCGCAGAAGATGATATTGAGGTATAATTGGCCCGGCAACATCCGTGAGCTCCACAATACGATTGAACGAGCGGTCATCCTCTGTGAAGGTGATACTATTGAATTCAAACATCTGGCGTGTGAAATGATGCAGCCTTCCCAAATCCCAAGCCTTGCCCGGGTTACGTTGAATGATTTGAAGAACAGCTCACTGAAAGCATATCTCGAACAAACTGAAAAATCGATAGTAACCCAAGCTTTGCAGCTTTGCAATGGCAATCAAGTAAAAGCCGCAAAAATGCTAAATGAACCCCGTCATATTATCCGCTATCTCATTAAGAAACATGGCATAAAAGAATAATTTTATCCATTTTAATTGGACAATTTTATCCACAATACCAACCCACTGATAATCAATAGATTACCTGCTCAACTTTCGAATCATTTTCAAATATTCTACACGATTTTTGGCTAATAATATCCAAAAATCCGGATCCCGCGATGCTGGTGATATTCTAACTTATATATTATCAGTGTATTAAATTATTGTCTTTTTGTGGCATAAACTTTGGATATTTATTAATATTTTGCATAGCCGCCTTTTTGTCAACAGGCGCCTGGCGGTGGACAATAAGCTTTTTAGCGAAATTCATCGACGCCTGTGGTACTTAATCGTATGAAAAATATAATTTTAGATT
>JAFGMA010000275.1 GCA_016927835.1 Candidatus Zhuqueibacterota bacterium
ATCGCGTATTATTACTATGTCACCGCTTATGACGATGGCACCCAAAACTGGGAACAGCCGGGGCGCGAATTGGAAACGAGTAAGTACTGGAATATGATGTTGATCAATAAACCGGTGCATCCATATCTGAGCAAATCCCAGGTTGTTGATTTGAATAACATCAAAGTTATTCCCAATCCATATCACGATCAATCCGTGAAATACAATTGGCCTGGCGAAGAAAATAAGCTGCTATTCGTTAACATACCGTTAAAATGTACGATTAGTATTTTTACTATTTCGGGTGATTTGGTAAAAACGATTTATCATGACGATGGTACCACCGAAGCAGCATGGAATCAAATTACCGAAGATAACCAACTCATTTTCTCAGGTGTATACTTATTCCATGTAGAAAGCGATGTGGGAAATTCAACTGGCAAGTTCATTGTTATTCGATCAAGCAAAAGCGGAAACTGAAAGGCAATCCCTTGGTTGATGGTTCCCGAACTCCAGTTTGGGAATCCGTGTGGGAATCCAATACGTATTGTAAATCATGAAAAGAATCATTAACTGAGCCATTGAAAATATGCGAAAACGGATATTTCTATCAATCAGTATGTTCTGCTTGATTCTAATTCCGCTTGATTCGGGTGTGATTCTGGCACAAAACAGCGGCATCAGATATCTGCGGATCGGCGAGCTCTGGCATCAGGAGGAGCCAATCCCTAAGGGAGGCTGGGAAGAATCGTTCATCTGGCCCGGAGACCATTGGCGAGCGGAGTACAGCGCAGGAGATGTCAAATTAGCAAGCGTGAATATTCGGCATTGCGGGCTATCATTTGGCTTGAAAGATTGGACCGACTGGAAGAATAATTTTTATCCCTATATTGTCGGCGGTGTGCATAACACGCATCTTGTGCATCCGATCGGTGGACGGTTCGGCGCCGTTGACCACAATATCGAACTTGTATTACGTCAGCCACCTCCCACCCTGATTGTTGATGGAGTGCTTCAACCACCCAGGCAAGTGGGATATGATAATCTGGATCCGAATCTTGTCACCGACGCGTTCCTGACGTGCCGATGGTCCCAGGACGTTGGATTAACCTGTCAACAGACGTATTATGCCAACGCCACGCATCCGTTCGACAGCTATTTTTATGTTGATTTTGTGGTCACAAACAGCGGCAATGTAAATCGAAATGAAGCCACAATCGAATTGAAAAACCAGACGCTGCATGATGTGTGTTTCAATTTCCTGGTTCAGCCATTCATCACTTTGGAAGGCGGACACCAGCCTCCTCATTGCGGCTACGAATTCGGTACCGATGATTGGGTTGAATATTATGGTGAGGATTATCTGGATTATATCGGCAGCGGTACGCCGGCAAATCCAAATGGCGATATGACTGCCGATTCGCTGCGCGTATTCATGGTCTGGGACGGCGACAACAACATGTCGCCCGGCTGGGATGATACCGGCGATCCCGATAACAACACTGGCTGGTTCGAGCAGTCACCTGGCATGGGACGATTATTATCACCTCAATATGTAGGAATGGGAATTCTGCATGCCGATAAAAGCCATGATGATGAAACCAATGATCTATCGCAGCCCTTCTCAACCGTTTGGCGCCCGGGTGATAATCGCTTTTCCTCTTGCCAGGAAGCTTATGAGTATTTCTTCACCGGCAAACACATGGACAGCCCGCAAGAAATGGGATATACCGAGCCTTATGATCCGGTTCATGTCTCGCGTCCGAATCCTTATGTCGGTATCGGACCGTATGAAATGCCTTTCGGAAGCGATATCCATTTCACGATGCTGATCGGTGTCAACGGATTGAATTTTGACGTGTGCAGCTCCGTGGGTCTGGCGTGGTGGACTGGTTTCAAGGGCGGCGAAGGAATAACGGACGCAGAAAAAAATTGGTGGTGCGCAACTGGCAGGGACTCTCTATACAAATATTTCAGTCAGGCAACCCGGCGCTACTTCAGGAATATTGAAAATGGGCGTCATCCTTTTGACGCGCCGGAACCGCCTCTTTCACCAGATTTGGAGGTGACGGCGGCGGAAAAATCAGTGGTTTTGAAATGGAGCGATGTATCACAAATTCCCGATCATGATACGGGTGTGCTGGATTTCGCAGGATACCGGGTCTACCGTTCAATCGGCAGAAACGACACAACGTTCCAGAAAATCTGGGAATGCGGTGGCAATAGTGGCGTTCCCGTAGCCACACAATATGTCGACTATAGCGTGCAGAGAGGATTTGCCTGCTATTATTATGTAACCGCCTATGATGATGGCACGCAGAACTGGGATCAGCCTGGCAGTTCCCTGGAGTCAGGCAAATTTTGGAATATGCTGTTAAAAAATAAACCTGTACATCCATTTATGAGCAATCGGCAAGTCGTCGATCTGAATAATATCAAAGTTGTACCCAATCCCTATCACGATCAATCGATCAAATATAACTGGCCCGGTGAAGAAAATAAGCTGATGTTTATAAATATTCCTCTTAAATGTACCATCAGGATTTATACCATAACCGGCGATTTGGTCAAAACGCTTGAACATGACGATGGGACAACAGAACATTCATGGAACCAGATTACCGATAACAATCAACTCATTTTTTCCGGCGTCTATTTATTTCACATCGAAAGTGACGTTGGCAACGCAATGGGCAAATTTGTGGTCGTACGATCGAGCAGAATTGAATAAATAAATTACAATAGCTCACCTGCCTTTCTCTCGCTCCCAGTATCCCGCTGGGAGTGTGATGTTGTGGCTCGCTGCATTGCCAGGCTTTTATTTTTTTGAGGCAGAGCCTTAATCTGTGCATTCCCAGCAAGAGACTGGGAACGAGAAAATGCAAAACACGTTCAGATCCTTAAGCTTCTGATGATTCAAAATAGTGCGCTAGAAACGAATCAATGAGAATTTTGATGTCCCGTATGAAAATACCATTTCCCACAATCTCAATTCTATTCACCGTCTCAGTGCAATTGCTTGCAGGAGCAGTTGCCCTGACGAAACCGCCCGATTCGTTTGACCTGACACAGGCTGTTCTGGTAATGACCGAAAAAACATCGACCCATATAAAAGCAATCGAACTACTGCAGCAGGAAATTTTTAAACGAACGGCTATCGAACTGGCGCTTTCGGAAAATCTTCCGCCGACTACGGTGCCGGCAATCATCATCGGAACGGTAAGCACAATCGAATTGCCTGACAGCATACCTGTCCCGGAAAAAGCCGAAAGCTATCGCATCTGGTTGGATTCATCCACGCGGAAGTCACCCTCGGTTTGCCTGGTCGGACGCGATCCGCGAGGGATGCTCTTTGCTGCCGGGCGATTGCTTAGATTGCTCAGCATGCGAACGGGGCGGCTTTCACTGATGCAGGATGTGCAGATCACTGAATCCCCACAGTATCCCCATCGCTGCCATGAACTCGGGTATCGGGCACTGTCGAATACCTATGATGCCTGGGATATCAACCAATACGAGCAGTACATTCGGGATTTAATCGTTTTTGGAACAAACGGCTTTCAACTTATCCCATCGCTTGATCCGGATCGCATCGATAAACCACACATGCGAAGCTCAATCTGGGATATGACCATCAAACTGGCGGAAATTATCAACGATTTCGGACTCGATGTCTGGCTATATTTGCCGCTGCTGGAGGATATTAGCCAGGCTGAAATCGCAGCCGAAACACTTAGCAAACGCAAAGCCCTTTTCGAAAATTGCCCATCGATTCGGGCAATTTTTGTACCCGGCGGCGATCCCGGGAATACGCCGCCGGATCTGCTTTTGCCCTGGCTCGAAAAGCTCGGGCATACGCTGCGCGATTCACATCCTGACGCCGAACTCTGGCTTTCGAATGAAGATTTTAAATCAGAGTGGAATACGGTTTTATTCGAATATCTTCAGCAGCAGCAACCAGAATGGCTAAGTGGGATTATCTATGGGACTTGGACCAGACTCACATTACAGGAGCAGCGTTCGAGGATCCCGCAAAAATATCCCATCATTCAATACGCCGATATTACACATTGCATCGAATGCCAATATCCGGTCGCGGATTGGGATCCGGCATTCGCCTTCACCCTGGGACGTGAACCGATCAATCCGCGTCCGAGAGCGATGGCGCATATTCACAACTTGCAGGCTCCGCTCACTATCGGTTTCACAGTCTATTCGGATGGCGTCAATGATGATGTGAATAAAATAATCTGGAGCGCGCTTGCCTGGAATCCGGAGTCGGATATCAGAACCATTTTGAGAGAGTATGGTCGGTATTTCATCGGCGAGGACTTTGCGGATGATTTTTGCGAGGCGCTTCTCGCTCTCGAAGAAAATTGGGAAGGACCATTGCTTGAAAATGAAAGCGTGGAAACGACGCTGAAACATTGGCAAACTCTGGAAAACCACTCAAGCAAAACGGCTCTCAAAAATTGGCGATTTCAAATAGGCTTATTCCGTGCCTGCTACGATGCATATATCCGACGCCGACTCATCCGGGAAACCGATCTGGAGCAACGGGCTCTAAATGAATTGAAAAATGCTTCCCGTGCTGGCGTTGCCCCCGCGATTGAAGCTGCCCGGTGCATTCTGGCAGAATCTGACAAGCACGTAATCGCACAAGAGCTTCGTGAACGTATCCTGGAATTGGGTGATGCCCTGTTTCAATCGATTGGCATGCAAATGAGTGTGAAAAAACATGGCGCAATGAATTGGGAGCGAGGGGCAGTCCTGGATTTTCTGGATCAGCCGCTGAATAACCGGCATTGGCTGGAAGCGCAATTTGAAAGCATTTTATCTGAAGTGGATGATAAATCCATCCGACTCAAACATCTCGATGCGATTTTAAATTGGGCGCATCCCGGCAATGGCGGTTTTTATGATGATCTCGGAAATTCCCAAAAGCAGCCCCACCTGATCCGGCAAAAATCCTGGGCGGATGATCCGGGGTACGTCGAATCTCCACAATCGGAATTCATCGAAATCGAGGGGCGCACAACCTGGCGCCGTTCCTGGGTGACGCAGGGGCAAACGCTCTATGGCACACCGCTGAAAATGCGTTATTCGGCGCTCGATCCACAGGGCAAGTATCGCTTAAAGGTGGTCTATACCGGGCGTTTCAAACCAAAGGTAAAATTGATGGCAAATGCCATACACCAAATTCATGGACCACTGCCTCAGCCGCATCAACCGCAATGCCTTGAATTCAGCATTCCTGATGCGGCAACAAAGACAGGCAGCCTGGAGCTTGAATGGCAATTGCTGGAAGGACGCGGTATTCAGGTTGCGGAAGTCTGGCTCATTCAAGACCGAAATTTCTAGGAGTTCTTAAAAAATTCTTTATTATGCATGGTGCGACTACGCTATCCGGAGGGATCAATGAAAAAAAGATTAACAATCAACATCACTGTCGTCTCCGTCCTGATGCTTGCCTTTGTACTATTATCGACAAACACGAGTCAATCGCAGGATGCGCTTGGGAAAAAATCAGAGCGAATGGGAGTGTTAAAGCGCTTGTGGATAGGAGAGCTATGGACAGATGAGCAGGATATTCCGTCAGGTGGATGGGAGGCGTCCTACGCCTGGCCCGGCAACCACTGGCGTCATAGCTACGAAGGCGAAAATCGTCTGATGAATGGGTGCGCACGTCAGGGCGGCTTGGGATATGGAATGAAAGACTGGTCGGATTGGCGAGGAAATTTTTATCCGTACGTAGTGGGCGGTGTTCATGACAGCCACATGATTCATCCCCCTGAAGGACGCTTTACCGGCACCGGTCATGAATTCAAAATCGTGCTGCGACGCCCGCCACCAGAGCTCATCGTCGACGGCAAAATTCAACCACCGCGTCAAGCTTACGATGAAGTGGATCCCAGCCTCATCTGCGATGGCAAGATCTATGTAAGATGGTCGATGGATATAGGACTAACCTGCGAGCAGAGCTATTACGCCTATGCCAGTTATCCTTATGATTGTTATTATTACCTCGATTTTTTGGTTAAAAATACCGGAAATGTAAACCGGAGCGAAAGTACGGCTGAGTTAAAGAACCAGGATTTGCATGAGTTGCACTTTCAATACATGATCCAACCGCATGTGAGCTATGAAGGGGCGCGGCAAAGTCTGGCTGTGTGGGAGAGCATTAACGATGACTGGGTTGAATATTACGGGGAAAATTACCTGGATTATATCGGCGCCGGTACACCGGTGAATCCCACAGGCGATCCCACAGCCGATTCATTGCGCGTATTCATTGTTTGGGATGGCAATAATAATAAAATCACCAGCAACGACGATACGGGCGATCCGGATTTAAACACCGGTCATCTGGATCCCAGTCCCGGCATGGGACGCATTCTGTCGCCGCAATATTTTGGAATGGGCTTTTTGCATGCGGATTTCAGCGTTGATGACGAAACCAATGATTTATCACAACCGTCATCAACCGTATGGCGACCCGGCGATAATCGTTTCAGCTCACCTGAAGATGCATATAATTTCTTCTTTGGCGGAAAGCACTTGAAAAGCCCCCTGGAGATGGGCTACACCGAACCCAATGATCCGGTACATGTGGCACGCCCTAATCCATATATATGTATCGGTCCGTATGAAATGCCCTTCGAAAGCGACCTTCATTTTGTCATCTTAACCTGTGTCAACGGCATCAATTACGATATGTGCAATTCGGTCGGGCTCTCATGGTGGACACATTGGAAGGGTGGCAACGGCATGACCGATGAGGAAAAAAACTGGTGGGTCGGAACCGGCAGGGATTCGTTATTCAAGTACTTCAGCCAGGCGACGCGCCGCTATTTTCGCAATATCGAAAATGGACGCAGCCCGTATGATATACCAGAAGCACCGCCTGCTCCTGATTTGACTGTGACTTCCAGCGAAAAATCAGTCATTCTGGAATGGAGCGATGTCTCGCAAATCCCGGATGATGATACCGGCGTGCTGGATTTCGCAGGATATCGAATTTATCGCGTGCAGGGGCGCAATGATACGACGTTCCAGATGATCTGGGAATGTGGTGGCAATAGCGGTGTCCCGGTCACCACGAACTTCACCGATACCGATGTTCAGCGTGGATTCGCTTATTTCTACTACGTCACCGCCTATGATGACGGCTCTCAGAACTGGGAGCAGCCGGGCAGATCTCTTGAATCCGGAAAATATTGGAATATGCTGCTCAAAGATTGCCCCGTGCATCCCTTCATGAGCAGCAAACCTGTCCCGGACTTGAACAATATCAAGGTTGTTCCGAATCCGTATAATGATAAATCGACAAAGTATAATTGGCCTGGCGAAGAAAACAAGTTGTTGTTTATTAACATACCGCTAAAATGTACCATTAAAATTTATACGATTAGCGGCGATCTTGTCAAAACGGTTGAACATGATGATGGTACAACCGAACAAGCCTGGAATCAAATTACCGATAGCAATCAGTTGATCTATTCCGGGGTATATTTGTATCATGTCGCAAGTGATGTGGGAAATGCACTGGGCAAATTTGTTGTGGTTCGTTCAAGTCGAGAGGAAGATTAATTGCCGAGAAAAACAACAACATTTCAGATCGTTTTGCTGGTAGCGATGCTTTTATCGTCTCATTTGCCGCCGGTCCGTGCCCAAAACAGTCTTTCGAAAAAAGCCGAACGTCTGGCGATTCTGAAACGCCTTTGGATCGGAGAAGTATGGACCGAGGAAGAGGATGTCCCCAGCGGCGGTTGGGAAGCTTGTTGGGCATGGCCCGGGAATCACTTTCGTGTAAGAATACCAGGCGAAGACCGCTTGATGAATGGTACGGTGCGGCAGGGCGGTTTGAGCTATGGTATGAAAGATTGGAAAGATTGGCGCAATAACTATTATCCATACCTGGTTGGGGGCGTCAACGAGAGCAACCTGTCACATCCTGTCGGCGCTCGTTGGGGCTGCGAGGCACACGAATTCAAATTAGTGCTGCGCCAGGCGCCCCCGGTGCTGATCGTCGATGGCGAAATTCAGCCGCCACGACAGGCTTATGATGACCTGGATCCCAATTTGATCTGCGACGGCATGATGTATGTCAGGTGGTCGATGGATGTCGGTATCACTGGCGAACAAATATATCATGCGTACGCGAGTTACCCCTTCGATATGTATATGTACCTCGATTTTCTGATGCGGAATAGCGGAAATGTCAATCGCAACGAAGCCACCGTCGAACTGAAGGACCAGGTACTCCATGAGGTGTGTTTTAACTACATGGTACAAACCCATGTGAGTTACGAAGGAGCAAATCAGAATTTTTGCGTATGGGAGCATCTCAATGATGATTGGGTAGAGTATTACGGTGAAAATTATCAGCAATTCATCGGAACCGGCACGCCGCATCTGCCGAACGGTGATCCGACTGCTGACTCGCTGCGCCTGTTTATGGTCTGGGATGGCAATAACAACAAACTGCCCGGGCAGGACGATACTGGCGATCCGGATATGAATTCTCAATTCATGGAACCCAGCCCGGGCATGGGACGCATCCTTTCCCCGCAATATTTTGGAATGGGATTCCTGCACGCGGATGAAAGCGCAGACGACGAGTCAAATGATCTGTCACAACCTTTTTCAACCGTATGGCGACCCGCTACAAAAACTTTTTCTTCGTGCGAAGAAGCGTATAAATACCTCTTCAGCGGAAATCAGATGGACAGTCCGCAGGAAATGGGATATACCGAACCCAACGATCAGACAACGGTCGCCCGATCCAATCCTTATGTCGGCATCGGACCGTATGAAATGCCGTTTAACAGCGATATTCATTTCAGCATGCTTTTTTGCGTGAATGGTATCAATTACGAAAAATGCAGCTCCGCCGGGCTTTCCTGGTGGACGCACTGGAAAGGCGGCGCAGGCATCACCGATGAGGAAAAAAATGCCATTGTCGCAACCGGAAGGGATTCGCTATTCAAATATTTCAGTCAGGCGACGCGGCGCTACTTCCGCAACATCGAAAACGGCAGGAGCCCGTATGATGCACCCGAAGCGCCACCGCCGCCGGATCTAACCGTCACCGCCAGCGAAAAATCGGTGATCCTCGACTGGAGCGATGTTTCGCAAATCCCGGATCACGACACCGGGGTAATCGATTTCGCGGGGTATCGTGTCTATCGCTCCATGGGACGCAACGATACCACTTTCCAAAAAATCTGGGAGTGCGGTGGAAACAGCGGCGTTCCCCTCGCAACGCATTTTGTCGATACGGAGGTTCAGCGCGGATTCGCTTATTTTTATTACGTAACCGCATTTGATGACGGATCGCAAAACTGGGACCAACCCGGTCGTTCCCTGGAATCGGGCAAGTATTGGAATATGATGCACAAAGATAATCCGGTGCACCCGTTTATGAGCAGCAAACCGCTTCCTGATTTGGACAACATCAAAGTCGTGCCCAATCCGTATAATGATAAATCGGTAAAATACAATTGGCCCGGCGAAGAAAACAAACTGCTATTCATCAATATCCCGTTGAAATGTACCATTCGAATTTACACCATCACTGGCGACCTGGTCAAAACGATCGAACACGATGACGGCACAACCGAACAGGCATGGAACCAGGTTACCGATAGCAATCAACTGATTTATTCTGGTATTTACCTGTTCCACATTCAAAGTGATATGGGTAACCGGATGGGAAAATTCGTCGTGGTGCGTTCCGGACGGACAGAGGATTAGTGATTGTAATGTTTCAAAAAGCGTTGATTCTCATAATACCATGCATGTTGCTGATCCCCCCCATCAACAATGCATCGGCGCAACACATCACAGGCAAAAAGCAGTTGCGCCTGGGCGAGATCTGGCATGAAGATGAGGATATTCCGAGTGGCGGCTGGCAGGCTTCGTTTGTCTGGCCCGGAAATCACTGGCGACGCATCGACGAAGCTGAATATAATTTGATGAATGGCACAGCAAGAATGGCGGGACTGGGTTTTGGTATGAAAGATTGGAGTGACTGGCGCGGAAACTACTTTCCGGTGATGGTCGGCAGTGTTACGGGCAGCTTGCCGGCGCATCCGGTCGGTGGTCGATTCGGTTGCGTGGGACATGAATTCAAAATCGTGCTACGGAATGCCCCGCCGATACTCATCGTCGACGGGGAGATTCAACCAACGCGCCAGCACTACGATGAACTCGATCCGAGTTTAATGAGCGATGGGATTTTAACAATGAGGTGGTCTTACGACGTCGGGCTCACAGGCGAACAGACATATTATTCGTACGCGAGTTATCCGTTCGATAGCTACCTGTTCATCGATTTTGTGGTGACCAATGCGGGTAACGTCAATCGCAATGAAAGCACGGCTGAACTGCCGGGTCAGGTTCTGCACGATGTCTGTTTTCAATATGTCACGCAATCGCTGGTCAGCTACGAAGGCGCCTGTCAAAGTCCGTGCACTGGGACGCATTTATTGAGCGATGACTGGGTTGAATATTACGGTGAAAATTATATGGATTTCGTCGGGGCAGGTACGCCATTGCAGCCAAACGGTGATCTAACAGCGGATTCGCTGCGCATCTCAATAACCTGGGATGGGGATAATAACGAAACACCCGGCTGGGACGACACCGGCGATCCGGATTGGAACAGAGGTTTTATGGAACAAAGCCCGGGCATGGGACGGCTCCTGTCGCCACAATATTTCGGTATGGGTGTGGTTCATGCAGACAAGAGCGCAGATGATGAGAGCAACGATCTGTCGCAGCCGTTTTCATGGGTGTGGTGGTCCGGCGCCAACACCTTTCCTTCCTGTGAAGCAGCTTATGATTTCTTTTTCAGCGGAAATTATATGCAAAGCCCGCAAGAGATGGGACATACCGAACCCAATCACGCCGGAATCGTGGCGCGCCCGGATCCGTATCTCAGCATCGGACCATATCCGGAAATGCCTTTTGGCAGCGATATCCACTTTACCTTGCTGGCGTGCGTCAACGGTATCAATTATGATCTGTGTAATTCCATTGGCATTTCCTGGTGGACAAGGCAAAAAGGCGGTGATGGCTTGACCGATGAAGAAAAAAACCGGTATGTAGCAACCGGCAAAGATTCGCTTTTCAAATATTATAGCCAGGCGATGCGACGCTATTTCAGAAATGTTGAAGCCGGGCGCGGTCCGTTCGATACGCCCGAAGCGCCGCCTCCGCCCGATTTAACCATTACGTCCGGCGAAATGTCGGTAAACCTGGACTGGAGCGATGTTTCGCAAATTCCCGATCCCGATACCGGCGTAATCGACTTCGCAGGCTACCGCGTATATCGGGCGCAAAGCAGAAACGATACCACTTTTCAAAAAATTTGGGAATGTGGCGGAAACAGCGGCGTCGCCATTGCCTCAAGTTATGTTGATACAAAAGTGAAAAGGGGATTTGCCTATTATTATTATGTCACTGCTTTCGATGACGGAACCCAAAATTGGGAACAACCGGGACGCTCGCTGGAATCGGGCAAATACTGGAATATGATGCTGCTGAACAAACCAGTGCATCCATTCATGAGCGGCACACAAATTCACAGTCTGGATGATATCAAGGTGGTTCCCAATCCGTATAATGATCTTTCGGTGAAATATAATTGGCCCGGCGAAGAAAGCAAAATCATGTTCATCAACATCCCGTTGAAATGCAAAATCAGAATTTATACGGCAGCCGGTGACATGGTGAAAACCATCGAACACGATGACGGAACTACAGAGCAAGCCTGGAACCAGGTAACCGATAGCAATCAATTGATCTTTTCGGGGGTTTACATTTTCCATGTTGAAAGCAATATTGGAAATAAAGTAGGAAAATTTGTCATCATTCGGTCTAGCAGAGCGGAATGAATTAGGATTCGACGTATCATGGTGTCCTCCCCGGTGGTCTTCCGGGGATTATTATCCCCGGAAGACTCCGGCAATATTTATGAAAAAGCAGCTTATCTTTTTTCTCACACTGCCGGGGCGTCCCGCTGGGTGTGTAAAGCTGCGGCTCTACCGCACTGCTGAATTTTAATTTTCATGAGGCAGAGCCTCACGATGTGCATTTCCAGCCGGAGACTGGGAACGAGAAAAATGAGAGTTGAGACAAAACTGGACTAAAATTTTTTCAAAGATCAAATACTTGCTTCAGGGTATGGCTCTCTTGAAACTACCATTAATACAGGCATTTTGAGCAATTTATTCATGAGCCCATTCTAAAAACCACTAATTGCACAAATAAGCACGAATTGGGACAAATTAATTTCAATAAAATCAATTAGTGAAAATTAGTGAAATTCGTGGTTCGACTCTTTTTAGAGTGGACTCATTCATAAAATGTATAGTTCTTAAGGTAGACTTTAAAGAAGCAGAAATGCCCAATTCCTGGACTTACTGGATTGCCATAATCATAAGTCAAAAACTGGTAGTCGTCCCTTTTCACTTATCAGCGAAATCAGTTCTGTTTTTTAATAAATAAAAAGTCGCATAAAAAGAGCTACACCCCTAGCTTCACAAGCTAAATTGTTATATGATCAATTCACCAAAGGTTGGTTTATAAGTTCAGAAAATCCTGATTTAGGGGATTTGACTATTTCAAAAAAGATTGAGTACGACAGAACCATCATCCGCGGATTTGCGTCAAAAGCACTCCGCGATAAATAAGCAACGTGTTGTGATTTTTCTATTTTATAAGCCGGAGTATCCCAACGTGAGATATCTCAAACGAAATTTAATCCTCTTCTGCCTTATTGTCATTCAAGGTGTTCCGATTCAAGTTGTCTCACAACCGGTTACCGGAAGGAAATACCTGCGAATCGGCGAAATGTGGCATGAAGATGAAGATATACCCAGCGGCGGCTGGCAGGCGTCGTTCACCTGGCCCGGCAATCGATGGCGGCGTATTAAAGCCGATGAAAATCATTTAATGCACGGAACCGCACGCCAGGCAGGGATGGGCTATGGAATCAAGGATTGGAGCGATTGGCGCAATAATTTCTATCCGGTTATGGTCGGCGGTGTTGGTAATAGCTTGATGGTACATCCCAATGGTGGGCGTTTTGGTTGCGTCGGGCACGAATTCAAAGTCGTATTGCGCCAACCACCACCAACTCTGGTCGTCGACGGAGAAATTCAGCCACCACGACAGGACTACGATGAATTAGATCCCAATTTAATCAGCGATGCAATTTTGTACATCAGATGGTCTTTCGATGTGGGGCTGACGGCGGAACAGTGCTATTATGCTTATGCCAGCTATCCCTTCGACTGCTATCTGTATATCGATTTCCTGGTAAAAAATTCCGGCAATGTCAACCGAACTGAAACCACTGCTGAATTGAAAAACCAGGTTTTGAAGGACGTCTGCTTTCAATATACGGTTCAACCGCATGTTGGATTTGAGGGCGCAACCCAAAATGCGGCAATCTGGGAGCACGTTAACGATGACTGGGTTGAATATTACGGAGAAAATTACCAGGAGTTTATCGGTACCGGAACACCGCTTCAACCAAATGGCGATCATACGGCTGATTCCCTTCGGATCTTCATTGTCTGGGATGGAAATAATAATAAAATTACCGGCGAGGACGACACCGGAGATCCGGATATGAACCGAGGACATTACGAAGAAAGCCCGGGCATGGGCTGCATTTTATCGCCGCAATATTTGGGATTGGGTATTCTTCATGCGGATAAAAGCCACGACGATGAAACCAATGACCTGTCACAGCCGTCTTCAACCGTCTGGCGACCGGGCGATGTGCGTTTTTCCTCTTGCGATGAAGCCTATGAATTCTTCTTTACCGGCAAACACATGGACAGCCCGCAGGAAATGGGATTCACCGAACCCAACGATCCGGTTAATGTCGCAAGACCGAATCCTTATCTTTGCGTCGGACCTTACCAAATGCCGTTCGGCAGCGATATTCATTACGCAATGTTGGCAGTAGTCAATGGTATAAATTATGATCTTTGCAATTCTGTCGGGCTTTCCTGGTGGACGCAGCACAAAGGTGGCAGCGGTATGACCGACGAGGAAAAAAACTGGTGGGTTGCCACAGGAAAGGATTCGCTTTTCAAATATTTCAGCCAGGCAACCCGGCGCTATTTCAGAAATATTGAAAACGGTCGCGATCCGTTTGATGCTCCGGAAGCTCCGTTGCCCCCGAATTTGTCGGTCACGGCTTCCGAGCAATCCGTTATCCTTGAATGGGGCGATGTTTCACAAATACCCGATCACGATACCGGCGTACTGGATTTTGCAGGATATCGGATTTATCGCGCAATGGGACGCAATGATACAACATTCCAAAAAATCTGGGAATGCGGCGGCAACACAGGAACTCCAATCGCAACGCAGTATGTGGATACCGATGTACAACGAGGCATCGCCTACTTTTACTATGTAACGGCTTATGACGATGGCACCCAAAACTGGGAACAGCCCGGACAGTCGCTCGAATCAGCGAAATACTGGAATATGTTATTGAAAAACAAGCCGGTACATCCCTTTATGAGCAAGTCCCAGGTGCCTGATCTGAGCAATATCAAGGTTGTTCCCAATCCGTATCATGATCAATCGGTGAAATATAATTGGCCCGGAGAAGAAAATAAATTGCTGTTTATCAATATTCCGTTGAAATGCACGATCAAAATTTTTACGATTAGCGGAGACCTGGTAAAAATCATCGAGCATGATGATGGTAACACGGAAGCCGCCTGGAACCAGGTAACTGACAGCAATCAACTCATCTATTCAGGCGTTTATTTGTATCATATTCAAAGCGATATCGGGAACGCGATTGGAAAATTCGTAGTGGTGCGCACGGGCAGTGTTGATAACTAAGCACTATGCGGCAAAGCAAAACCAATGGTGTCTATTTATGCTGCTGCTGCGAAAGAAGCAGCTTCGCTTTCTGAGGTAATGCGACCTAAATTTTGGGGATGATTCTGAAATTACATAAATCTTATGAAACGTATTGCGCAAGACTTATAATGACCTGTCATCTCGAACGCAACAACGTTTGATCGGAAATCTGTATGTTTTATGCTTTCAAGCAGGATATCAGGTTTCTTGCTGCGCTCGATATGACTTATTCTTCAAAGTTCTAAACATCAAAACGGATATACCGAAAGGAGGTGGTAATCGGCACAGAAGGCACTCAAAATCACAGGTAACAGAAGCATCGCCTGCATATCAGTCGAACTGATGTGCAACTCGTCGTAAAAACGTGTTTTCTCAAATCGAACACAAAATTTAACAAACCATCAGGAGTTAAAAATGAAATTTTTTGCATCCTTGTTTGCATTATTCTTCATCGCATCGTTTGCGTTCGCCGGTGTTACAGAAATGAGAATCTGGTGTGACGAAATGATGGATGAGGATCCGGGTAACCCTGGAACTCGTTATGGACAAAGCAGCGTTCCCGCCACTTATTATGTCGTTCGGTGGGCTATCAACCACAAAGAGACCCGCTACATGAAAATCACCAGTGATGATCCTGTGCCAGCAGCCGGTCCCTATTGTATGGATGTCTTGATGGATGACATTCCCGGACCGAACCTGTGGATGGATATGCGTCGTGCTGACGCAGCCGTAGGTTGGGAACAACCCCTCGACGCTTCAGCCACCGAACGCGTTACCTTCTGGATTAAAGCTGAACCCGGCACGGCGCCGGTCTGGTTCTATGCTCTTGACTACGATAATGCCTGGGGCAAAAAGGACCATTCAGCATCGATCCGAATCGAAGGTGAAACGATCATTGCGCAGGATGAATTCGGCGAATTTTTTGCGCATCGTCTCAATACATTCGATGGCACCTGGCAGTTTGTTTCCCTCCCCTGGGCGTTTTTGATGGAAACGGATTCTTCGATCGTCGATGCCGTTGTGCCCTATAGCTTTGTGATGGAAGGTACATCAGGCGATACCGATGGTGAAAATTCTTCTTTCGGCACCTCGAATTTGCGAACCCTCACCTGGCCTACAATCACCACCGACGATGGTCCCCATGCAAAATGGGATGATGTTTACCGTACCTCTCCCGACTGCAAATGGGATCCAGATCCAAGCCAAAAACTCGGTGCCCAGAGATGGACATTTGATGAGGTGATTTTCTGCCTGAACGATGGTACAGGTGTCACCGATGTCGATGGTAATCCGACAGTGGTTCCGCTGGAATACACAATGAGTAATAACTATCCGAATCCGTTCAACCCCACAACCGAAATCGAATATGGTATTCCGATTTCGAATCGTGTTACCATCACCATTTTCAACTCTCTCGGTCAGCATGTAAGAACCCTGGTCGATCGTGACATGACCGCCGGTACATATCATGCAACCTGGGACGGAAGAGATGATATGGGCAACATGATGCCTTCAGGCATGTATTTCTACAAGATGAACGCCAGCCATTTCAACTCTGTAAAGAAAATGCTGCTCATGAAATAAGCATTTAGCTTTTCGGAAGCTGGTTAATGATTCACAGAGGGGCAGAGACGGATGGGCTGCCCCTCTTTTTATACCTACGTGAGAGGTAAGTTTACAGTAACCTAATCCTCCCGGAAGCGATCGTTTTCATGAAGGAGCACTTCAACCAAACGTATTTCTCGTTGCCTGCCTCCGGCTGGAAATAAACACATTGAGGCTCTGCCTCAAGAAAACAAAATTTCCGTGATGCATCAGAACCGCAACTTAACACTCCCAGCGGGATGCTGAAAGCGGGAAATGCTTGTAACCGCCCCGTTGAATGGAGTGAAACCCTTTATGGATTTCACCTGATGTATCGCAAAAAGGCATTGCCGTCCAACGATTTCAGAAGATGCCTGTTTGAGGCTAATAGCGATTTTACGATGAATCTCGACCGACTAAAACATATTTTAAAAAATCAACCGGCAGCAATCCCTCCGCTGATAATATGCCTCGTTGCATTGCTTTTTCGGATGATTTACCTGTCGGAGCTGCGCCACAGTCCGCTTTTCTATTTTCCCCAGGTTGACGCTGATACGTACGTGCATCTTGCATACCAAATCGCAGATGGCAGCTTTTTCACAACGAATTCGTTGAGCTTTTATCAGGCACCGCTCTACCCGTTCGTTCTCGCGTTCATTTTTAAAACTGTCAGTTCCGATCTTTTCTGGATTCACTTGCTGCAATTCATTCTGGGCACAATCAATTGTGTGCTGATTTATTCACTGGGAAAAGCTTGCTTCAATAAATCCTTCGGCGTATTATCCGGATTGCTAGCCAGCGTCTACTGGACATTCATCTATTTCGAAGGGGAATTGCTGCTGCCAACGGCTGCTATTTTTCTCGATCTCTGTTTTTTGATATTATTCATTGGCTATTTAAAAAAACGGACAATTCACTACGCCATATTTTCAGGTTTGTTGCTTGGCTTATCAGCAATTGCACGACCCAATATTTTGCTCTTTGGCTGGCTTGCCTGCCCCCTGCTGATGCTTCTGCCCTCTTCAGCGATTTTTCAGAAGCCGGGAAGTTTAGCAGCAAAAGCTAATTTCACGCGTATCTTCTTCTTCCTGGTGAGTTCGATGATTGTGATAGCACCGGTGACGATTTACAACTATTCAGTCGAAAAATCATTCGTGTTGATATCCCATAATGGCGGATTGAATTTTTATATTGGCAACAGCTCGCCGGCAGAACGGACCCTCGACATCCGACCCGGCGAAGAATGGGAAATATTTACAGCCACACCAAAGCTTGAAAATTTATCCATCGAATTCACCGGCGCGCAATTTTCCGGTTACTGGTATCGAAAAAGCCTGGATTGGTTCCGGCAGCACCCGTCGGAATTCATAATCAATATGGCAAAAAAGGCGATCCAGTTTTTCCATGCCTATGAATTCAAACGGAATTTGGATATTTACTTTTTCAAGGCTCACTACTCAAAGCTACTCGCATTCCCGTTCATCGGATTTTCCCTCATCGGTCCGCTGGGACTGCTTGGCATGTTTATCACACGGCGCAATGATTTGAGGCAATTGGTGCTGATTGCTTTCGTGCTTTTTTATGCGTTATCGGTGATCATCTTTTTTGTCACCTCGAGGTATCGGCTGCCGGTCGTTCCGATCCTGATCATCTTCGCCTCGAGCGCTATCGTTCACCTCGTTGATCAGTTCAAAAAGCGCGAAATCCGGTGGAAATCGTTGGTATTACTGGCGCTTGCTGCATGTTTCGTCAATATCGATTTTTGCCACTTTAAACCTGATCCGGCAAAATGCATCGCTTCCGAAGCTGAAAGCTGGTATTATATTGGGCGCGCATTGGGCGAACGTGCGGAGAACGAAATCAGCTTTGATCGCAAAACAGCCGGTTATGATGAGGCGATTTCCACGATGCAAAAATCTGTCGCATTGGATTCGGGATTTGCATATCCGATCACCTTCATCGGAATTTATAAAATCGACATCGTAAAGCTGCTGCTGAAAGATTTGTTAACTGCCAATCTCAATTCAAATGAATATCAGCCGCTTTTTGGCAAAGCAATGACTCTGCTGCAAGAATCGGAAGCGCATTTCAGACAGGCACATACATCCGATCCGAGATTGACATCGCCGCTTTACAATTTGTGCCTGGCGTTGTATTATCGAAATATCGTTGAGTTTAACAATCCGGCGCTTCCCGGCGAGTGTGTCAGAACAAATATTATTAACAGATGCGACGAAATTGAACAAATAACGAGTACATTGCTGAACGGCAATGATTTTAAAAAATTTGATAAATTCATTCAATTGAGGGAGAAAGCCCGGTTTCAAAAAATGGAAATCAAACAATGATTCTTTCTATCCTGCTTTATTCATGAAATTGCTAAAATCACGATTATCGGGCATTAGGTAACATTCGCAC
>JAFGMA010000020.1 GCA_016927835.1 Candidatus Zhuqueibacterota bacterium
ACTTTCATGTCATTGCGAGCGAAACGGAGTGCAGCGAAGCAATCCCATGAGGTTAAGCACTGAAAAGATTGCTTCGGCAAAAAACGCATCGCAATGACAGTAAAAAAATGTTCAATTTATGACCGTTTGCAGCATAGAAATGCCGCTATGGTAATTCCTCAGTTACTGGTTCCCAAACTCCAGTTTGCGAACCCAGGAAACTGCTTTTTGGGCAACCTGCAACCGGCTATGCCACCTCTTTCAGCATGGTGTCCATCATGGCTTCGATTTGGTTGTCGGTGAAATGCCTGGCGATGATGGCGTCGGTCGGGCACCAGGCAGCACAGGTACCGCAGCCTTTGCACATCGCCTGGTTAATTCGTGCAACTGAAACGCCCGTTGAAATTTGGACTAATTCAGGGGCGTGGAAATCGCAGATACGGACGCATAATCCACATCCGCGGCATAATGATTCATTGACCTCGCAAGTCGTCGGCGAGATTTCGATGGTATCCCGGCTCAGGATCATGGCAGCTTTCGCGGCGGCGGCTTCAGCCTGGGCGACAGAATCGCCAATTCCTTTCGGGCTTTGCACGCAGCCAGCGATGAAGACGCCCTCAACAACGGTTTCCACTGGTCCTAACTTCGGGTGGCGCTCCATCAGAAATCCGTCAGGGCTGCGTGGTGTTTTTAGCATTTCACGATACGCTTCCATTTCCTTCTCTCGCGGAATAATGCCGGCAGCCAACACCACCGCATCTACCTGAATTTCTATTTCCTCGCCAAGCATCGTATCAAACGCGATAACTTTACAGGCATCCCCATCTTTTTTGACTTTTGGTTTTCGATCATCAGGAAACCGGAAAAATAAAATGCCCATCCCACGCGCCTCGCGATACATTTCTTCAGCACCGTGACCAACGGTGCGCATATCGCGAAAGAAGACAACCACATCTGCGTTTTGCTTTTTTAATTGGATCGCTTGTTTGATGGTTGTTCCGCAACAGATGCGTGAACAATGCGGATTGGTTTCTGGATCACGAGATCCGACGCATTGGATGAAAGCGACCCGTTTCGCTGCTTTGCCATTGATGACGATCTCATCCGGATGTTTTGAAAGGCGCTGTTCCAATTCAAAATTGGTGATCACGTTTTTGAGCTTGCCATACCCAAATTCATTTTTTGGAATATACGTATCCGCCCCGAGCGCCAGAATGATGGAGCCAATTTTTAAAGTGCCGTTGGTGGTGGTAACCTCGAAATTACCCACAAATCCATCCACTTTGGTGACCGAGGTATTCAGCAATACCTCGACGCTGCTGTTTTCGAGTTGCTCGCGCTTTTCCTTGAGGAGCACACTTGCCGGATAATTTTCAGGCAGCGTTGTACCGAGTGAGTTGAGCCGACCACCCACCCGACTATCCTTTTCGATGAGGTAAGTTCGTATATTCTGGGCAGCCAGGTTCAATGCACTTTGAATACCGCTGATTCCGCCGCCGATTACCAGCGCCGTGCGTTCAACCGGCAGCGATTGCTGTTGGAGCGGCTGCAGCCAATGTGCCCGCGAAACCGCCATGCGAATCTGATCCATTGCGCGCCGTGTTGCCAGTTCCGGTTCATGCGAATGCACCCACGAACACTGATCGCGAACGTTCGCCATCTCAAACAGGTACGGGTTGAGACCGACGCGAGCACATGTTTCCTGGAAAATCGGCTCGTGGGTACGCGGCGTGCATGCGGCAGCTACAATGCGGTTCAGGCGCTTTTCAACGATCATTCGTTGAATGTTCTTTTGCCCGGCATCCGCGCACAGGAAAAGATCGTTTTCTACATGAACGACGCCCGGAAGTGTTTTTACATATTCGTGCATTTGCTCGATATTCAGCACACCGGCAATATTTATCCCGCAATGGCAAAGAAATACACCGATACGCGGGGGACCATCCGTGGGAACTTGCGGTATTTCTTCCTCTTCCACTTCGAGCCGGCTATCGAGTATAAAGTGTTCCGATAAAGCTGCCGCGCCGGAGCCCTGGGCGACTGAATCCGGGATGTCCTCCGGTCCGTGCGAACAACCGCATAAAAACACTCCTTCGCGAGTACTGGATAAAACATCAGCAGTGCCGTTTTTGCTCGCAAAGAAACCGGCTTCGTTTAAGTCGACTCCAAGTGCATCCGCCAATTGCTTTGAAGCAGCATGCGGTACGGCGGCTGAAGCCAGCACCACCAGATCGGCTTTGATTCGTTCTGGTCGCCCTGTCAGGGTGTTTTCGACATATATAAACAAATCATTTGTGGACGGATCCTCAATTATTTTCGAGGGCTTACCGCGAAAGTAGTTTATTTCGGAACGCTGACGAGATCGCTCATACAACGTTTCATATCCCTTTCCGAAGCAGCGCAGATCGGAATAAAAGATTGTAATTTTATCAACATCCGGTGCATGCTCTTTTACGAGCAACGCGTCTTTGATCGAATTCATACAGCAAAACCGGGAGCAGTAGTCATGCTCATATTCGCCGCGGACCCCAACGCATTGCACAAATGCGATTGTCTTCGGGGTTTTCTTGTCGGATGGTCGCAAAATCTTTCCGCCGGTCGGTCCGGAAGCGTTCAGCAGGCGTTCGAATTCAAGTCCGGTGACGATATTGGCTGCGGTACTATAGCCGTAGGATTTCATATCATACGGATCGAACACATCTGCGCCAATGGCAACGATAACTGAGCCAACTGAGAGATCAATGTCAAGCGGAGGCATATCATAATTGATGGCGCGTTGCTGGCAGGCGCGCTCGCAATGATGACACCGAATGGGCTTTCCCGGACGATTGATGCACGTTCCCTCGTCTCTGACGTACACATTGGGAACAGCCTGGGGAAATGGTCTGAAAATGGCTTTGCGCGATGCCAGACCGCAATCGAATTCATTCGGGACAACCTTTGGGCAATTTGCCGCGCAATCGCCACATCCGGTACAGAGCGCTTCATCCACAAAGGTAGGATGTTTTCGAATGGTTGCCTTAAATTTGCCTGCCTTGCCCGAAAGCGCCGTCAATTCCGAATTGATGAATATTTCGATATTCGGATGCCGACCGGCATCCATCATCTTCGGACCGAGAATTCATATCGCGCAATCCATAGTCGGGAAGGTCTTATCGAGTTGAGCCATCCGCCCGCCGAGGCTGGATGATTTCTCCACCAGATAAACCTGTACCTGGGAATCTGCCAGATCCAGCGCTGCCTGGATGCCGGCGATGCCTCCTCCCAGTACCAGCACACCTTTTTGTTGTCTTACGTCGCGTTTGATTTTTATGCTCTCCCTTTTTTCTTGTGACTTTTATGCGACACTCTTTTCGGATTGAATTTTTTCTATGATTTTATTCGCTTTGATTTTATGCCGCGATAATCCGACATCATCAGCGGATAGACCCTGTGCCATGCCCAAAAGCTGGAAATAATAAAGCACAGGTAACTCGAATTTTGTTTCGTATAGCCGCGATAATTTGATCTGTCCCAGATCGTATTCATCGAAGCAAGTGGGACAAATCAGACACATGCAATCTACATTCAGCTTATTAATCGATGTCACAACATCATAAGTCATTTTCGGAGGCAACTCATCATTTTCACAGGCTTTGCCGCAGCAGAGCAACCGTTCATCGTGGTCAATCGCCTCAGCGCCGGTGGCAGTAACCAGGTTTTCGAGAATTGACGGTCTATCAGGATCATCCACCTGCATGATTTTGCTGGGCTTGAGCAGATGGCAGCCATAATGAATGGCGACGCGAAGACTGGTTAATGGATGCGTGACGGTTTCGGCAACCCTGTCAATTCCGACATCATCCCGCAGTACGGTCACGATGTGGCGAACCGAACTGGTACCTTTATATTCTTTGCCAATTTTTTTAAGCCGCTGATTTACATTATCTTTCAATTCCGGCTCATGCAGCAAATGATATCGTGTTTCCGACAGCGTTGCAGTGCACCCGCTGCACAGCGTTATTAAATCGAGTCCGCGCTCTTCCGCCAGGCATAGATTGCGCGCAGCAATTGTGAGCCATTTCAGCTTGTCCGATGCTTTAAAATAGATGGGATCGGGACAGCAAGTGAACCCCTCAACATCGACCAGCTTGATTCCGAGTGCGCCCACCGTTTTTCGCACGGCTGCTTCAAATTGCGGGTATTTCACAGATATCATGCAGCCGAAAAACGGGATATATTCGCCTGATTTTTTTTGATTCATGCCAAAATCTCTTTTAATTCATCCATTGCCAGCTCTGCAACGGGTTTTAAACCCAATTCATTCCTGATCCGCTGTGATGTGGGGGTGACGATGACCGTGCGCCCTGTTTTTTCGACCGCATCTACCATCTGTTGTACCTTCGGGGGGCTTTGTTTTTTCTGGGCAATCATATTTTTCAGCGCGACGATGACCTCGACCGGGCGCACATCCTGTGGACAACGTTCATAGCAATTGTAGCAATTGGTACACTCCCAGATGATTGAGTTCTCGGTGAGCAACTCCTGGTATTGTCCGAGGATTGTTTTGAGCATGATTAACCGGGGGTTGAATTTTTCAGAGTAACGAGCGGAAGGACAGTCGCCCACACATGCCCCGCATTGGAAGCAAAAGCTGTGCATCTCTCCGCCGATAACCTGATCCAGTTTGTCTTTGAAGCTGAAGTCGATCTCGATCATCGCGTTTTATCCCTTTGCTTTTGCGCCGGATTTTGATTTTTTCTTCAGATTCATTCCATAATCATAGCCGGCGCTGAATGCCTTTAAGTTGAGTTCCTCAGTCCCTTTGGGAACCGACGCCAGCATCGCCTGTTTCATGGAATCCGGTTTGAAAACGTCACCCATTGCGGTGAAAAAGCCGAGCATAACAATATTTGCCACAATCTTTCTTCCCAGTTCTTCCGCGAGACGCGTCGCCGGGATGTCATGAAATCGAATCCCTTTGCGCACAGAGTTCACCTTAACCAGATCACTCTCAATCAGCAACAAGCCATTATCCAACAGATCCGGTTCGAATTTTTGGTAGGCTTCCTGTGACATTGCTACGAGAATGTCCGTTTTTGACAGATACGGATAGTGTATCAACTCATCTGAAATCACGACCTGTGCGCTGCATGCGCTTCCACGGGCTTCTGGTCCGTAGCTCTGGTTGAATGTTGCCTGTTTGCTTTCATAAATTGCAGCAGCCATACCGATGATTCGACCGCTCAGGATAATGCCTTGACCCCCAAAGCCGGAGACACGCACCTCGATTCTGCTCATTTTTCATTCTTCCAAAATGATGAGAATTTATAGTTTTGAATTTATTAATATCTTTAAAAAATAATACCCCGATCTTCCTGGATTCCTGTAAAAGCCTGAGGGAATGACAACCTTTCCATCTGCTATCTCGTTTTGTGCTCGATTCAAACGGAGCCAACGGAAGCGGATCCAGTTGGCTCCCCATATTTATGGAATTTATCGCCCAGCACCCTCTGCATTCCTACATTATAGCGTTCGAGGAAGGTTGGTCGTTCGATGTCAACAAATTTCCCGACGATGAGTTTTTTCTGAAATCCGATCTCCAGTTCCCGGGGATCGGCGCCATGCCGGATTTCACTGTTATCGTGGTAAAATTTTAGTAAATCGAGACCTGTGCCCAATTTATTTCTTCGGGCGTAAAGTGTCGTACAGGGGCAGATGACTTCGACGAATGAGAATCCCTTTTTATTCAGCGCTTCGGTGATGCATCGGCTCAGACGTCTGATATGCAGCACCGTCCAGCGTGCGACATAGGTTGCCCCGCTGGAGGCTGCCAACAAGGGAAGGTTGAAGGGTTGATCAAAATTTCCGTACGGACTGGTGGAGCTATTCGCCAGGGCTGGTGTAGTGGGGGCGAGTTGTCCACCCGTCATCGCATAGATAAAATTATTCACACAAATAACCGTCAAGTCAACATTTCGGCGGGCAGCGTGGATGAAGTGATTTCCGCCGATAGCGATGAGATCGCCATCACCGCTGAAGACGACAACCTTCAGTTCGGGATTGGCAAGCTGCAATCCAGTCGCAAATGGAATTGCTCTGCCATGTGTGGTATGGAACGAATCCAGCTTCACATAGCCAGCCACACGCCCGGTACACCCGATACCCGAAACCACAGCCGTTTTTTTCAGATTAAGCGAGCTTTTCTTCAACGCATCGATAAAGCACGATACAGCGGTGCCAATTCCGCAGGTGGAGCACCAGATGTGTGGAATTCTATCCATCCTCAACAGCGCTTCCATCGGGTGTTCTTCGGCAATACCATTAGTTTTCACTTGACGACCTCCATAATCACATTGAAAATATCATCCGGGTTATGGACCGAGCCTCCGGCATGCGAAACGCGTACGATTCGCGCCTGTCCGCAAGCGGCTCGTTCTACTTCAAGCGCTATCTGACCCAGGTTAATTTCCGGGACAACGAAAGCTTTCACCGATTTGGCAAGCTCACGAATTCTGGCTTCAGGAAAGGGCCAGATGGTATTCAATTTTAAAAATCCTGTTTTGATGCCCTTTTTATTCGCCATATCAATCGCCGGTTGAGCCACGCGGGATGTGATGCCGTAAGCGACGATGATGATCTCGGCATCTTTTGTATTTGTTTCCTGAATATCGATTATTTTATCAACATTCTTTTTAATTTTACTAACAAGACGTTTAACCAGTTTTTCCTGAGCATCGGCGCTCATAACCGGATAACCGCGTTCATCGTGGGTCAAGCCAGTCGTATGGATTTTATAGCCTTCTCCGGCTTTGATCATCTCCGGCACCAGATCATCGGTTGGCGTATACGGCATATATTCTTCGGGTGCTTTTTTCGTGTAGCGCCGTGCCGTGAGCGTGATATCTGCTGCGGAGGGGATGACAACGCGCTCAGTCATGTGCCCTACGCACTCATCCAGCAGAACCAGCACCGGAACGCGATATTGTTCGGCGTAATTGAAAGCTTTGATTGTGAAATCGAACGCTTCTTGCGGTGAGTTTGGTGCGAGGGCAATAATCTCGTAATCGCCGTGAGAGCCCCACCGGGCTTGCATAACATCGGCTTGACCGACCATTGTGGGCAAGCCGGTAGATGGTCCCCCGCGCTGAACATTTACGACAACGCAGGGCGTTTCCATCATCACCGCCAGCCCCAGGTTTTCCATCATCAAAGAGAATCCCGGACCTGACGTCACAGTCATTGATTTGGCGCCTGCCCATGAAGCACCGATAATCGCTGCCATCGAGCCGAGTTCATCTTCCATTTGGATGAATAAACCGCCCACATGAGGGAACCGTTGGGAAATACGTTCAGCAGCTTCTGTGGAAGGGGTGATAGGATATCCGGCGAAAAAGCGGCAACCTGCTGCTAATGCGCCTTCAGCGCAGGCAGTATCCCCATCTAGAAAATGGACCCCTTCCAAAACATTGATTGGATCGGCTTGCAATTTAAGCTCCGTTCGTTTTGAAAGGTCGTTTAAAAACTATGGGATTAATTTCAGGGGTTGCTTTTCAAAGCTTATACAACCTGTCCTAGGTAGATGCTGCAACAAATGCACTATCTTCCTTGCGCAAACAGAATATCGCAAATTCCGGACAAATCGTTTCACATAAATCACAATTGACACAGTTTGCTTCGTTTATAACTTTGGGGGGGTGATAGCCCTTGCTATTGAACTCATCAGACATTTCCAATACATTTCGAGGACAGTAGGTAACACAAAACGCGCATCCTTTGCAGCGCTCTTTGATAATATGCAATTCACCGTGGGGAATCTTGATCGTATCAGCGTCGAATGGTTTTCGCCATAGCTTCATTTTCCTTCTCCGTTGAGCTTCATAAGATTAAGTAAGAATCTATCCAGTTCAACCTGAATGGTCGAAACGGCTCTTTTCAAACCAACAGCCGGAAAGGGCTCTACAATATAAGGAATAATGGTTAAGGAGAAATTGTTAAGAAGAATGAATTGAATTATGCCAGAAATGTGTAGTTATCGCGCGTCGTGCCGTTATTACAAACAGAGTGAGTGGGAGTTCAATCGAGACTCGGATTCAGAACAGGTTCAGAAAAATTCCTGGATTAACGCATGTTTCGATTCCGCCGTCGCTCAATACGAATATTCACGGAGAGTACAAGTTGTGAAATATTCTGGCTTGAAAACAGTATAATCAATTTTGTTAAAAAAGTCAATTTATTTTTTTATTTTTTTGGTATTTTTTTGAATAGCGATTCTGTCAACCTTGTCCACTGCAATTAAAGTGCATGATAACAGCTTGCCTATAAATAGCCTGTGCAGAGTTTTATTCAAATTGTCCGTGCAGTTTTCAATTACCGTTTAGCGAAGGAAAGCTCAGTTATTGTGAGGCAGCCCGACCAAATTACCGGGCTGCCCAATGCAACTCATTTACCCTTCAGTGCGGCTTTCCAGGCAGCAAATCTCTGAACCTCGCTTTCCAAACCTATAAAATTTGTTACCCGGCTTTTCGAATCATCTTTTGTAACAGTCACAAGCTTTTCGTTCCAAATCCCGATGCCTCCTCCTTTTTCCAACGATTCTTTGAAGAGCTCCTCAATTCGTCTTCTCGCCAGAATAAAAGGTTCGTTCAGCAATGTATCGAGTTGGTCGCTCTTGAATTTTTTCTTTTTCGGCAGTTCTCGTAATTGCTTCAGTTCTAGTTCAATCACACCTGAATAGGTGATGTCAAATTCCGGCATAAGTTTTTCGATCATCTCACGGAGGCTCGTATCCTGTGATGCTTCCTCAGTAGAGATCAGAGCCTGTCCCACCTGATCGAGTAATTTTTGAGTTTCAAGGATATCCTCGCTAAGAGGCAGGTGCTCGCGAACGGATTTCAGGAGCGCCCTGGCGAATTGAAAATGCCCGGATTTGCTTTTGCCAATTTTCCAGTCTTCATCATACTCACAGCCAAAAGCAGCTACCGGGGGTGCGCTGAAATCAGCTCTCAAAATTGTATTACAATATTTGCAGAAAATGACCGACGCCGGTACATTTTTCTTGCAGCCCGGACATTCCTGGGTACTCGTATCGCCTTCTGAGCCGTCCGAATAGCGTAAGAATCCGCAATCTGGACATAGAAATTGCCCATGATCTTCAGTGACCGCAGTTTGAAGCCCGCAGTAAGCGCAGGCTGAAAATTGAGGATCGAGCTCTTTGTTGCTTCCCAGCAACAACATCGTCCCGCATTCGGTACACATATATTTTTTTACCGAGCTATAAATACGATCTTCGTTATTGCATTGTGGACATCTTATCGACTTTGTGGGACGAATGGCATTGATAATGGTCCAGATCAACCCTACCACCGTACCAATCCCGCCGCCAATCATCAATATCGGCGCGATACACATGATCCGATCGCACGCCTCGGTACCAACATAATAAATGATCGCGCCACCAACCGCTGCCAGAATTGACCCGCCCAAAATCGATAGCCCGGTCATCAAGCCGGATTTTTTGGTTCTGTCCTGGCTGTTCTGATACGTTGTTGCTTGCTGCATATAGAGCGTTTGTTCTTCTTCCATTTTCTTCTCCAATTTAATGAGAACAGGTTTTAACGAGGCTGTTATATAGTGTCGCTAAAAAATTGCCTATTGCTTCGAGATGACACAGGATGTGAATGAAAATCGCAGCGGAACCGATCCCGGCGATAAAACCGGTTATGATTCGACTGGCTGTGGAACTCTGCCATAAAATGAGTTCCGGCAAAATCAGCGTGTCCAGGATCATCGGAAATATTCCAAGCGCTCCCATCAGAACCAGTTGATTTTGGAATAACCAGGATTTGGGGCGACGCCAATCGCGTTGCAGATATTTCAACCAAATTCGTTTGAATGACAGCCCGATGAAAAGCCCGGAATATAAAAATAACTCGCGGATACAAAATGGCATTTGATTGCCGTTAAGAATAAAGCAATGGTCGGATTTTTGATGGCAGGACAAATCGCCATAAACATAGATCGGAATCGCATACGCGGGGAATGAGCGGTACTTATGGTCGATTATCCCCGGCTTTCCCTCGAGATTATCGTAGCTACTGGTAGGGAGCAGGAGCGGGATCACGACAGCGCCCAGAACCAACATGAGAAGTGTGGCTCTGAAACAGGCAATAATTCCTGGGATTTGAAGTGACACTTGTTTCGCCTTTACCTGTGACAATTAAGCAACCGGTTTCACCACCTCGATACTCAATGTCATTACTTTAAGAAAAAAATGACTTCCCCACTCCTTCCAGGAGTACCGCCGGGCGAGCCTTCGCTAAAAACATGCGGGAACGCAACCTTCTCTTAACTTAACGGCTTTGACTCAAAAAAAAACAGCAACCCTGGATTATGTCGACGCGGGATCCGGGCAACTTTGTGTACGGTTAAAAAAAAAGGCGCAAAACTGAATTCAGGCTCCGATTTCTCAATATAATAATGATTTCGTCATTGTCAATAAAAAAATTCAAATCTGATAAGTATGTTTGGCGGCAAGTTCCAATAACTGAATCATTTTCTCTTGCGGCACATATTATGATTTCCCGGTATGCCGGATTGTCAGGCTATAACCCGGATGCTTTTACTCGATGCACGGAAGTTGAAATATTGACAGAAACACGGAGGCGGGAGAACCGCTACAAATAGCGCCGGGGTATACAGATCAGGTACGTTAAGTTACGACGACTGATTCTCTTTTCATCGCCAAAGCTGATCCGGGCAAGGCTCATTTCAGATGCAGCAGGCACGCGCTGAAAGCGCCGGAAAAAAGGCAGCATTTCGCATTGTGAATTTCCTCAGGAAAGGGAGAGCTTTGAATGTTTCAGATTTTCGATACCTGGTCAATTTCAACATTTTCAGCCAATAACCTGCCTTTGGCGCTTTCAATGTCGTTCGCATTAATTTGTATGCAAAGTCCGCAATCTGAACTGAGCTGACGCGGCACCGGGATCAACTTACACTTGATATCGCTTTTTTTTAGCACTCTTTCGGCTTTGATGGCATGGCTGGTTGAGTGAACCAGTATCACAACAAATTTTTCGGTATTCATTTAGTTTCACCTGCCAGAATTTTCACTGCATTGGCGGCGGCATCTACTTCTTCCGGCGTGTTGAAATAGCCCAGCCCAAAGCGCACCGTACCCCTGGGAAAGGTGCCGATTGTTTTATGCGATGCCGGCGTGCAGTGCAAACCAACGCGACATAAGATGTCAAATTCTTCATCCAGCCGCAGCCCAACTTCGGAAGGTTGCATCCCTTCAATATTGAACGATACGGTTGCGAGTTGCTTGTTTGCATCCCGCGTGCCATAAAGCTGCACGCCCGGAATGTTGCCCAATCGCTCGATTAATGCCGACGTCAACGCAATCTCGTGGGCGCGGACCGCTTCGATCCCGACCTCAGATAGCCAGCGGATGCCTGCCTCCAGCCCGGCTAAACCAACCGCGTTGGGTGTCCCGCTTTCGCACAGATCGGGCAGGAAATCCGGCTGGGATTCCGATTCTGATTTGCTGCCGGTACCGCCCGTGATAATCGGTTCGAAGCGATCCAATGGAATCCGATCGCCGAAAACGAGTCCCCCGGTTCCCATCGGTCCGTAAAGCGCCTTATGCCCGGTGAAAGCGAGCAAATCGATTTCAGCCTGTTGCATATCAATCGGTATCGCCCCGGCTGACTGGGCGGTATCCACCAAAAACAGCAATTGGTTTTGTCGGGCAATCCGCCCTACCTCGTGTATGGGCAGCAGCGTGCCGATGATGTTTGACGCATGGTTCAGCGCAATCATCGTCGTATGGGGTCGTATTGCCAATTCGATTTGTCGGGGATCGAGGACGCCTTCGCTCGTGCATGGAACGACGGTTAATTCGATGCCTTTTTGCTGGAGCATCCTCAGGGGGCGCATCATCGCATTATGTTCCAGGCTGCTGGTAATGACATGATTCCCCGGACGCAGAATGCCTCGCAGAGCAATATTCAGGGCGGTTGTGATGTTATGACCAAAGACAACCCGCAGCGGATCGGTGGCATGGAAAAGATCGGCGACGGCTTCGCGGGCACTATAAAGGCTTCTTCCGGCGGCGATTGCCAGGCGATGCCCCGAGCGACCGGGATTGGCGCCGATTTCGTTCATATAACGCAGCATGGCGTCTGCTACATTTTGCGGCTTGGGAAATGATGTCGCTGCGTTGTCGAAATATATCATTTTTAAAATCATCCGGCTTATTTTGTCAATATCAATTTAAACTCATCTTCTACTTCTTGGATGATGACCTGGCATGCTTCTCGTTCTCCCAGGCGTTTGACATTTTCACGGGAGGTAACGGTCTCCACCAAAACGGTTATGGGGAATTCGCCTTTATCGATTGCTTTTTTTGTCAGCAAAACCGGTTGCGGGCACGAAAGCCCACGCGCATCAATTGTGGTTGCCATCTTTGCAGCTCCTCTGTTTAAATTTTTTCGCGCATTGTAAAACCGATAATTAAACAAACGATCAACCCGAATACAACGGCAAACATGCCGGCTGTCGTTAATCCGCCTGCTTGCGCCACTCCATCCACGAGCTTATCAGGGCTCCCGGCAAACTGAAAATTATGGGCGAATGCCGCACCCGAAATCATGCCGAGAACGAAGATTCCGGCATCGCCATCTCCTTCGCCGGCGAGAAACAACTGCCTGCCCGGACACCCTCCCGCGAGCGCAAAAGCCAGTCCGGCGAGCATCATTCCCGCAAAATTCCATAAATGGTTGCTGTGGGCAACCGGCTGGGCTGCGATTCCAAACTTCACCTGTCCGAGTACCAGATTGACAGCGAAGGCGGTAATCACCAATGCTGCAACACCGCTCAGCAGATGGAAGTCGCGCATGAGAATTACATCCCTGATAGCGCCCATGGTGCAAAAACGGGTTCTTTGAGCGAGAAATCCGATCGCTAATCCGGCGGCGAGCGAAACAAGCAACGATGCGTGCATGGAGCCAGGTCCCTTTTGACTGAAAAAAATCGGTCCGCCGTCTGCAAACTGAATTTTGAATATCAGCAGCCCCAGCACTCCCAGCATGATTAAGGGCAGAATCCACCCGGCAAATTGGTGCGTTTTGGAGGCACGACCGAGATTGAAACCGGATCGGAGAAATTGCACCCCGATCGCCACGCCCACAGCCAAACCCGCCAGACCGGTGATTGAATTGAGATCGCCGCCAGCCAGCCGCAGCAATGCACGCCAGGGACATCCTAAAAATGCCAATGCGCCGATCATCGCAAACACGCCTAAAATGATGCGTACGATGGGTGCTGAACCAGCGCGGGCTTTGAATTCCCTGAAGAAGAGCGCGGCGATGAGCGAACCCCATACAAATCCAATAATTTCCGGGCGAAGGTATTGAACAACGCTCGCGCGATGAAGTCCCAGGGCGCCTGCAATGTCACGTTCAAAGCAGGCGACACAAATGCCCATATTCGGCGGATTTCCGAATTTTTGCAATACCGGAGCCAGTATTCCGATAGCCACACCTGCAAGGATTATCCCCTTGCGGGACGCGAAAAACAGCGTGAGCCGCTGCAACATGAATTTTCCCTCCTCGATTGGTTTGGATGCCAATGCATTTCTATACTCATTTGAGATTAAAATGTAATCCTTGTATCATTAAGCAGGAATCTTGCTAGTTTGTATCAGTTCTCGATTCGAAAAGGAAGCAGCGAAACAGAGTTTTGGAACGAGATGAATAACCGCCATGTCATTCAGGATGATTCTTTTTTGTTATATAATAAGATACGAATTTATAATCCGTTACACATAATGATAAAGATATTTCCTGAATAACAAACCGCCCGGGATGAATAATAAAACAATCCAAAATCAGTATCTCTTCATCCAAAGCGATCACTTAAAAATGCCATTTAGAATATTTTGCTTTGAATAGATTATCCGGCGCAGCGTTGACTGCAGCCGGAGCAAGCGCGGAGCTTAGAGAGCAGGTTGCAGGCAAGCCAACGTCGGATGGATACCGAAGAATCTCACGGATTCCCAGGCACGTGATCACGTATTTTGGGCGTAATATGAGTCAGGCTTAAGCATCATTTTCAGCATTAAATTCTTAAACGATTAAACTTAAATACATCGGAGTGCATCGCCTTTATGCGATGCGCATTCAGAAATGAGAGAAGAGCTTTCACTCCCTCTGGTACAAATTGATCAAAAAAATCAGACAGCCTTACGGCTGCCCGGTTTGACCAGCGGCAAACCCTGCTTGCACAAGGGACACTGGTCCGGTTGATACACAACCACTTCCATTTGCAGAACCGAGAACTGATCGCTGCCGAATTTTGCTTTGCCGGAGCTTCGATCAACGATGAATCCAACGCCAGCCAGGCTCGAACCGGCGGATTTTACCAGTTCGATAACCTCTTTCACCGAACCACCCGTTGTCACCACATCTTCTACAACCAGCACATTTTCTCCTGGTTTCACATCGAATCCCCGCCGCAGGCTCATTTGCGTATTTTCACGCTCGGCAAATATCGATCTGACTCCCAGCAGCCGCGCCACCTCCTGCCCCACGACAATACCGCCGATTGCCGGGGAGATGACCGTGTGGATATTGCTGTCTTTGAAATGGTCGGCAATCACGCAGCAAAGCTGTTCCGTGTAGCGTGGATATTGCAAAACTTTTGCACATTGAAAATATTGCGGGCTGTGCAGACCGGAGGTTAATAAGAAATGCCCTTCCAGCAAGGCTTCTGATTTCATGAATATATCCAGGATTTTCTGCTTCTCCATGGTTGACCTCATCCTTTGATTGAATCCAACGTTTCAGATGTGAGTGAATTTTCAGTGTTGTATTGCTCCGGCGTGCGCTTAGATTGACATTCGAATCTTATTAATTTGATCTCTGAGGCGCCTGGCTTCGGTTGCGGCAACCTCGGCAAAATCCTTTCCACCTGATTTATAGATGATACCGCGGCTGGAATTAAAGAGCGCGAGTTCGCCATTTTCATCCGTACCGAACCGGACCGAAGCCTCCACATCGCCTGCCTGGGCACCGATGCCAGGTATCAAAATTGGCAATCCCGGGGCGGCAGCGCGGATTGCCTTCAACTCGTCCGGGTGCGTGGCTCCAACCACTAATCCGCAATTTCGCCTGTCGTTCCATGAGTGCACCTTTTCCAGGACACGTTCATAGAGCGTCTGCTGACCATCGGTCAGATATTGAAAATCTTTTGAACCGGGATTTGAAGTCAGGCATAAGACGAAGCCGCCTTTATCTTCGCGTTCGAGAAATGGCAGAACCGCGTCCGTCCCCAGGTAAGGATTAATGGTGACTGCATCGAAATCGAAGCGGTCAAAAAACGCTTTGGCATACAGCTTTGCGGTGTTGCCGATGTCGCCGCGCTTTGCATCGGCAATTTTCAGAATCCCTTCCGGAATATACTGAACGGTACGCTCCAGCGCCTGCCAGCCGGCGGGACCGAGGGCTTCGTAAAATGCAAGATTGGGCTTATAAGCGGCTGCAAAGGAGCAGGTGGCGTCGATGATTGCCTTATTGAATTCGAAAATCGCATCGGTCTCACGCCGCAGGAATTCCGGAATTCGCGCGATATCAGTGTCCAATCCGACGCAGAGCAAGCTATGTTGCCTGATACAGATAGATTTGACTTTTTGAGTGAAATTCATCATAACGGATTTGTCTTTAATTGCTGGATTTTTAAGAGTGTGAGCCTGGTTATTTAGAATGTGGCTGTCAGAAACGCTGATTTGACAGCCCTGCGATTCCGTCCTTGAATTCGTAATGATGTAACGAATACTACGTTGTTAAATTGATTTCAAAATGTAACATCCGCCACGTTTTAATTCTAACGCAGAGGTCGCAGAGTTTCGCAGAGAATTTTAAAAAGCTGCCTCTGCTTTTTTCAAACAGGCGCATTTTGCCGTAAAAATTAAAATAACATTTTCCGAATGAGTTCTCTGTTTTTATTCAAGTCCGGAATTTCTGATTCACCTCTGCGGTTCTCAGCGTTCGCTGCGCCTCTGCATTTGATAAATTTTGGTGACTTAACGTTTTAGTACCAAATAACAGAAATTTATAAATCGGCTTTGGGATGCAAATCCAATTTTTTAGAATAAATTTGCTAATCTGCCAAAACGCAAACGATATGGAATATATCAGGCAAGCGCATGAATTCTTGAGTTGTTCATTAATTGCCAAAATAATACAGGGCAAAATAAATCAAAAATGAGCAGGCTTGAACGATCAGCCTGCATCCACGAAGAACAGGAGCAAATAAGCTTTCCGCAAAATATGCTGCTGCAAAGTTTTCCTTAATCTGGCATTTTAATATTGTTTTAAATCATTTTGACATTAATTATTTTGACGAACGAAACCTTGCCGGATTCAGGATTGCTAATTGACATCACTGAAATTTTGTTTGGGATTGCACCCACGGAGAACCGGGTTTTACTTCATAATAATCAAGCGACCGATCGTGTTTGAATTAAGTTTTTCATCCAAAGCACCCCGTGCATTTATCTTGTAAAGATAGACCCCATTTGCCAGGGGATTATCATCTTCATCTTTGCCATCCCACTCGATTTGGTTGAAAACACCGGCGCCAGAATAAATATGCCGCAATGTTTTGATCAATCGCCCGGCGATTGTATAGATTTTTATGGTAATATTCGCGTCGTGATTCGTGAAGAACGTAAATGCGGTTTTGGTTGAAAAAGGATTTGGATAATTCATCACTTCGCTGAGTACGAGCTTGTCCTCGCTGATGACTGTAAATTGCAGCGTTGCAGAACTGGAATTATTGAAATTATCCCATGCTTTCACCTCGATAACGTGCTCCCCAGCCGAAAGACCGGTGGTCGTGCTGGTGCCGTCTTCACCGGAACCTGATACAAATTTTCCCAATGGAAATTCAAACGTTCCCCTCGACCAACTGCCTTCGTCGAAAATAAAGAATTCAGTTGCATCTTTTTTATTGTCTAATTGATTATCGAGCGTCACCATAATCGTATGCCCGATTTCGCCGGTGATATTGACCCCGCTGACGCTGTCCTCAATTTCGGCGTAGAGGATTGCCTTCGGTGTCGTTATCGCCTCTGAACCCAGCGGGAAGCCTTTCAGTCCCAGCTTGATTTCCGGTCCCACCTTGTCGACAATATTGGTTGCGGTACCGCCCACCGCCAATGAATCGCGTTTGCCTGTACCATCGATTTCATCATTCCAGAAATAAAGGCTCAACCTCCCAAAATTGCCGCCATAGGTGATGTCTTTCGGCACGATGAAGCTCATATCGAATTGCCCGTTTTCCACCAGCGCCGGTCCGCGAAAGATGGCATTGCCGGGAAGGATATAATGAACGCTGATATCTTCGCTTGTGACGTAGGTCCGGTTCTTTTTGGAATCGAACGCTGTTAAAAGGATTTTTCCCTTGAAATCATTCCAGGGGACTTCATCCTTCAATATGCGCCCGGTGACGCGAATTTTGCTCAGGGCTTTGATCGAGTCCGGTTTAATCGAGCTGATGTGTGCCTGGTAGCGCGGCACAGCGAGGTGCATCGCAGGATCGCCAAAAATGTGGTATTTTTGATCGTTCTCATCCCAACTGGTATGTTGAATTTTAGCCTGCATCAACGCTTCCCCGATGCTCATGGTTTGACCAATTTTCCACTTGCCGCCGGATAACTGAAACAGGTTCTGGAAAAAAAGCTTGTTCAACTGCGCATTCGGGCTGGCGTACGCTTCGCGCGAAGCCGTAAGAATTGCGATGGCACCCCGGTCTTTGAACGTCAGCAATTCCTCGCTCATCGATTGGATGTCGGGCATGTCGTACCTACCCCAGGCGCACGTAGCGGCGATCCATATTGGCAGACGGTCTTGATTTTGAATTTTATCCAAATCCTGCGACGCAGTCAAAATCCGTTCATGGCTCCACAGCGTTTCATTGCCGTGACCCACATAATTCAATATCAGTGTACCGCGATTGATTTGATCGATCAAATCCTCACCGGCTGCTGGTTTGCGGATACCGGAAATCGAGGCGCTTTTAATCGCCGGATATTCCATCAGGTATATTTTTTTTAGATTGAATGTTTTGGGAATATAGCCTTCGGACAGGTCTTCCGCGTCATCAACGTGGATCAAATCAGCCGTTGAGGAGACCGCTCCGCCGATGTACTCGTCATCAGCGATAACCGTAATCGTGTTCTTCCAGTCTCCCATATACGGTGTCGAATCGTAACTGATGATTTTGTCAACCAGATTCTGGGCTTCCGTGGTGGTTCTTACCGTGAATCTGCCTATGGCAAGGTCGTTGATTGCATCGCTGCCGACAATGTAGGTGTACCAGTCGTCCATTGCCCGACTGCGTATTTCGCTGTGTTCGCTTGTTTCATAAGGCGGAATCCAGTTTTTATCCAGTTGCGACAGCACATTCTTGTAGTCGAAATCGCCATCGCCGAAGAGCAGCACAATTCGCGGAACCGGGTTCCAATTGTAAAATGCGAATTTGAGGAAATCACGAATGGAAACCGGATCGAATAATCCCCATGAAAATTCATCATAAATATCCTGAATGTCCACCACCATCACGCTCAACCCATCGAATTGCCGACGGTGTTCGGCGAGTCGGTTTGCCTGCTGCTCGAAATCTGAGTGATAGATGATAATAAAGTCACCGCCATTTTGCGCGCTGCGCAGGCTCGACGGTGAATCTTTAACAAGTCTGGCAGGAGTCGAATATTTTGCCGGCGCAATTGCCAGGTAGGTCCGGGATTTTGCAGGATCGCATGAATCGGCAAAAGCAGCTTTTTGATCGGAAATCGTCACATTCGAAATTTTGCTGACATTTGCCAGATCGGTCACATCAAAAATCTCGATCGAATTGCTGCTGAATCCATTTATTTCATAAGCCGCCGGTGTCGATGAAATCGGCGCATTGAAAAATAGTTTGTCATCATTGGCTTTGAAATGCGCCTGGTACGTGACTTCAAACCAGTCGAAATACGCCAGATTTGCATCGGACGTGGTGGTATATTGCATTTTAACTGCATTCAAGCCGCTTTTCAAGCCGCCCGAAATCCCCACTACAACTTCTTTTTCGGTATTGCCATCAAACTGGATCGGAGCCAGTTTCAGGTCATTGATAGTGATATCAAAGCGATGCGTCGAGTATGTGTAGCCTAAGAATTCAAATTTGAAGGTTGCGGAATCATTTTGGCTGGCAGCGGGCAGCAAAATGTTGAACGTATGCTCCGAAGCGGTTCTTGTGAAGCCGGGTCCGTACCAGACCATGCCTGAGTTATGCAGATTATTTTGCTCGAGCTCCAGAAAATGCCGTGCGTTAAACTGCGTTTGAAGCTCACCGGCACTCTGCGGTAACACAGACCGGGATTGCATTCGTCGACCGGGCTGCGATTCGTCAAAGGCAAGCCAGTACGTATTTTCTTCGGTGTAATGGTTGATATAGTGCGAATAGGCACGGGCGGAGGCGTCATAATCCCAGCCGGTTACGCCGACGCCATAGAAAAGAATATAATCGCCTTCATTGAAAACATTATCCCCGCCATCCTCAACATATATGGCGATTTCAGTGAGGCTGTCCGGACGGGAAGCCGAGAGCGAATGCGGCAACTCGCGCCCACCATTATTATACATTTTGATGTAAGCCGGTTTTATCGAGCTGAGATTTACGCCGTTTGATTGCAGAAAGCTGCCGGTCAGTTTGTACATGCCTTCGTTGCGAACCGGCACTTTGTACAGGTCGATTGCGGTCAATCCGGCGCTTTTTTTCAATGACGGTCGGACATCTTTTATCCGCCAGTTTTTGGCTTGTTCATAGTTCAGGACGACCCCCCGGTAGAGCCTCTCTTCAGCAACAGAAGGCTGCATACCCGTCTGTTTTGCGCTCGATTCGACTTTTCCGAAATCTATCCGAACGATAATTTTATGGTACAATCGAACGATATCTTTTCCGGGAATCACCTGCATCGGCGAAAACCGGATACCGACGATCCGTTGATCGCGAAACCGTCCGTCCCTGGCGATTTCGACGATGTCGGCTGGCAGTAATCCGTTGGACTGGTATGTTTCCGGCTTCGGTATGTAGCTCATCTCCGGCAGCCCGTTTTTGTAGCGTACGGTGGGCGAAGGCGTGATCCGGACGTGCTGAATTTCATGATAATCCGCGGTGAGGACGCTGATGCGAACCTGTGCATTTTCAGGCGCGCCAATGCTTGCGGAGGCGATGGCGATGCCGGGCACGCCCGGTTCCGCTTCCCAAAAATCAGAATAGTCGAATCGGTATCGCAGCGTCACGCGCCCATCGATCGTGGTACTGTCTGCGCGCCAGTTTTTCGGCTCACATTGCAATGTCACCGAAGTCGAAGCTGTTTGAATGAGCTCAATCGGTTGCTGATTATTCAGGTTGGCAGCCCGAAGAACGCCGGCGAAGCTGAAAATCATTATATAAATGAAAACCTGTTTGCAGGTGGATAATCTGTCTGTCATAAAAAACCTCGGTTGGATTCAAAAAAATATATTATGACAAATTAAAATTTCTACACAAACCGCTGGAATTGAATATACTGTTTTATGCCGACAACGCAAATAAGTTTCTTAACTTAGTGCTATTCCAGGCAAAGCTGGCGCAGTTTGATGAATGATTCGGAAAAACGGGAAATAAATCAAAACCTCGGGATGAATCCGGAAGGGCAAAATGTGCAGAGGCGGAATATTACAGATATTGAAATTCGTCTTTCCGGGACTACCACTATTCAGCCACCGGACAGACTTTTTTGTGGAAATTTATTGCCTTAATTTCGGTCAGGTCATTTAATTTATGATTACCAAAGGCTGCACGCCGTTTAATGCCGTCGTCCTCGTTTTCTTCCCCATTCTCGGGACCCTGACGGTGAATCCCCTGGGAGTCTGCCCGACGAGATCTACGAAACATTCGCCATTGACGGCGCCAGCGAACTGACGATTTTTCTGCGGATTACGATTCCCCTTTGCAAACCGATCCTCGCCGTTATTGCCCTGGGATAATTTCTGACGGCTTACGGCGGATTTATGCGGGCGTTTCTCGTGTGCCAGGATCAGAATATGTGGATGCTGATGGTTTGGATCTACCAGTTCCAGCAGGCAATAGCCGCGGAACCGTCGATGATTTTGGCTGCACTGGTGCTTTCGTCCATACCAACTCTGATTGTCTTTCTGACGAGTCAGAAAATTATTTTGCGCGGGATTATTATTCCGACGATGAAGTGAGGGGGCTATTTGTATCCGCACGATATTTTCGGGCGGTTTCTGTATTTAGCAACGGATTGTGTTGATATTCAAGTAATCGGTATTCGGTATGTCGCTTGCCATAATCTCTATTTTCATCGGTATCCACTGATGACTGGTCACCAATTATCGTAAAACTGACAGACGATTTCACTCATTTCCTGGAATTACCATAAATTATTGAGAGGACAGTTACATTTTTCGGTGGATTGTGGGGCGGCAAGGCGTTTTAACAGGCTGTGAACAGCAATTATGAAATCCAGCTTAAGCAATAACCTGACTTGTGTAAAATACGGTATCAAATTTTTTCTCTTTGAATTTAAATTTCATCGATGACCTCCAATGGAGAACTGATTGCCATCATTGAATAACCACATTTTTCTTTGCCTTTGATTACAACTTGTCATATTCTTCAGGTTCCACGTCGGGTATTTGAGAAAGTGCTTTCTCAAATTTATTTATACTGCAAACGGTCATAAATTTGACATTTTTTTAACTGTCATTGCGAGGTGTTTTTTGCCGAAGCAATCTTTTAAGTGCTTAAC
>JAFGMA010000001.1 GCA_016927835.1 Candidatus Zhuqueibacterota bacterium
CTACTGCCGTATTTTGAACCGACCTGGTTCACCGGCGAGTTGGTCAACCAACAATTACCAGGTGCGTACCAATGATGTACAGCAGCTCCAGGCGATCTCCGACGGAAGCGTGAGCTTTACAACCGAAGGTACTATCGAACCTGATAAATGGTATCATGTCATTTACGAAGTTCAGAAAGCCCCCGCAGGTGACACTGTTGCCTATTACGGTGCATTCAAACTGAGCGACGAGAATGACCAGGAAATCTTCATGGATTACGCCGGTTTTGATACGCCGCCGCTGCAATCCACCGCACCGTTACGTATCGGCAAAGCCGGTACCGCCACCGGTCCTGAAGCCTATCCGCCATTCTTCAAGGGATACTATGACGAAATCAAGATTTATAATTATCCCGCGGTAGAGTTGCTTAAGGGAATCGTATCGGTAGATAACACACCGGAAATCCCGAGAGAATTTGAGCTTGCTCAAAATTACCCGAATCCGTTCAACCCGACCACTCAAATTCGTTTTGCAGTACCCGAAGCCCAGCACGTCAAAATTACTGTTTACAATGTGCTAGGCAAAAAGGTCACGACACTGGCTGATAAAAAAGTAGCTGCCGGTCGTCATTCTGTGCGATGGGATGGCACGAATGAGTTCGGAATCCAGGTTGCAACCGGTATTTATTACTACAAGCTGGAAGCTGATAATTTCACAAAAATCAGAAAGATGCTGCTCTTGAAGTAACCTATTTCATGCACACAAAGGCTGGATTCACAGCAATCCAGCCTTTGTTTATTTTTATTGTGTTAATTTGTACCAGATTTATTTCCTTCAAATTCAATTTTTGTCTGTAAAAAAAAAGCCGTCCGTTCCGGCTGAGAAAAGAAGAGATCGCGAATCGCGCCACACCGACTGTAAATTTGTGCATAAATAATAGTTCCAGCCGGAAAAAGTTGTCGAAGAAAAGGTTTCGCCTGAACGAATAACGCGAGTTACCGTCATTATTTCATTAATCGTCGAAGAGCTCGAAATTGCCCGGGTATTCCTGGTTGTGCTATCGAGTAAAAAAAGAGCAACTTCGCGAAAGCTAAAATTCTGACAGACAGCTTTTGCGCAAATAAGATACACCAGGATTTTGCTTCAATTGAATCCTGATGAATTGCTAAAAAGATGCAAAGGCATATCGAGGTTAATCAATCATGATTAAAAAAGCATATCCAATCATTTTAAGCCTGGCTCTGTTTTGGGGGATAACTATCCTGCTCTCCGGGTGTGACACAGGCATCGAAACGTCACCGAATCCGGGCATCTTACGCATCACCCTGGAATCCGATCCTGCTGACACCTCCATTCTTATAGTGAAAGACACATTCACAGTTGCGGAAGATGATCATTTCCTGGTGACAATATTTCAGGGAAAGGCATATAAAGATAGCAGTTACGCGCTGCTATACGTCAATCAGAAAAGCTATAAAGAAGAGCAGATTGTGTATAACGTAATTAGCCGTGAGAACGATGAATACACAAAGTATACAATTTTCGAATCGCATCTGCCCCCCCAGCATTACACAAAAATTCGATTTGGTATCACAACGAGCAGTTTGCAGCTCGGGAATTTCTCGATCCCGGTGCAAGCTCCGGAAAATGCGAGTTTGTATGTGGACCTCTCTCGCAATTTTACTATCAGCGACAACAAGATGACAGAAATTCAGGTTCAATTGAGTCCATTCAAATCAGTTCAACGATATCGGGATACCTATCACTTTATCCCGCAAGTCGAAATAACAGATGTTATTTATCACTAAAACATTGCTCAAAAAGGTAAGCAGTGCCATGAAAGCTATAGCTAGACTTTTCATCCCGGTTATGATGGGCGTTTTGTTGATCCTTTTACTCATCAGATGCGACAGGACAACGTCACCGATGAACCCAAATATTCCGCCCAATACCACGCTGGCGAATATTCCCGTGGAGGAAGACACTCTCTTCGCACTGGTGACGCTACACTGGGACGGTGAAGATGATGATGGCTTCATCTCCGGATATGAATACCGATATATCACGCATCACGAAACCGTGAAAGACTCCCTGGTTCAAGCGTGGACATATACCAAAGAAACCAGCGTGACCATACCGTTTGAATCCAGCGATCTGCTGAATTACCAGAAATTTCAGGTGCGTGCTGTCGATAATAATAACGTGGCGGATCCATCTCCTGCCGAAAAAAAATTCTTCACCGTTCAAACGATCTTTCCTGAAACGCAAATTCTGACGCCCAGGCAAAACCAGCAGTTTTTTGCTATTGACCATACGACAGACTGGTGGTTCGGAGTGCAACTGACATTTACAGCTCATGACGAAGACGGAGAAGTGGTTGAATTTGCCTGGACCGTGGATAATGGTGAATGGAACTGGACTACGGATACAACCCTATTCATCACGCCGGATAATTTCGAGACGCTCGGGGGCGATCATGTCATCCACGTTACATCTAGAGATAATACCAATTTAATCGACCCGGTTGGCGATTCGGTCAAAGTGAAGCTCGTTGTGCCAACTTTCGAGAAAAAACTCCTCATCATCGATGAGACGGTCGAATCCAAATTTCCGTTCGGTATCACCAGCAAAGATGCCGATGTCGATGCATTCTATACTGAAATTTTTGCGCCCGATGACACGTGGGATTTCCAGAAGCAAGGGATGCCGGCAAAAGAGCTGCTGGGTCAATATAAGTTGGTGCTCTGGCATGCGGATAATTTATATACCTACGAAGGCGATGTTCACAAGCTTCCGCAACACATTAGCGATATTATGGATTATGTGAATGTCGGCGGTGATTTTATCATGAGCGGCTGGCGTATCCTGAAATCGTTCGCGGTACGGGAATCGTTCCCGAAAACCTTCGAGGAAGGATCATTCATTCACGATTACCTGCATATCATCCAGGCAGATGAATCTGCGCCAATTCCGGACTTTACCAGCGCCAAAGGCTACGGTGTATTTACGGATATCAGGGTTGACTCCTTCAAATTATCCGAATCTTACTTGACATCGATTCCCGTTGTCGGCTTGCCGTATGTCAATGTCATGCCGCTGCGCGCCGGTTTCACCGAGGTGATTTATCGCTATCAAAATGATGATAATACCGGTATTCCGGCTCACAGAATGGCAGCTTGCGGTTTGCGCTATTACGGAACGAGTTTTAATGCCGTTGTATTGGGATTTCCAATGTTCTTCATCAATAAGGAAGATGCTCAGAAGATGGCGACCCAAATGCTCCAGAGCCTTGGTTATTAATCTTCGCCAAACACGAAATATTTGAATTCATTTTCTTGATGCAGGGGGAGCAAGTGAAGATATATCGATCTGAAACATATACACTGAAAAAGTGCCAGATCGGTGTTCTTCATTTATCAAAAAGGAGGCGTCAGGCTGTATGGTTGCGCTTCCTTTGAACTGAGCTGTCGTATCAATTTATCCGAATTCTATCGTGATAAAAGGAGAAATTGTGGTGAAATATAAAATCAGTTCAATTTTAATATGCAGCATGTTGCTCGCATTGTACATCCAGGGTTTTGCCGGCAATACCGGTAAAATCACAGGTGTTGTGACAGATAAAGCAACCGGAGAAGCGCTCGTTGGTGCGAACGTGGTCATCAAAGGCACCACTTTAGGAGCGGCTACCGATCTCGATGGGAAGTATACAATTCTTCAGGTACCTCCGGGCAGGTACGAACTCACAGCGACCTATATCGGCTACCATCCTATGACAATTAAAGATATCGTAGTCAGGGTCGACTTGACCAGCCGCTATTCATTCAACCTGGTCTCGAATGCGATTGAAGCGCCCGAGCTGGTCGTCGTCGCTGAAGAACCACTGGTGCAGCGAGACATCACTTCGACGCGGAAAACCACCTCGCGCAAAGATTTGGAAGAAACACCGGGATTGGAGTCAACAACCGATGTCTTCATGCTCCACGGCGGGACGATTGTTGATACCGCTCCGCAAGCGCTTATTTTCGGCGACGGAACCCAGTTGCAGGTTCGAGATGAAAGCGTTAAAAACATCCACGTTCGCGGTGGTCGAGGCGGCGAAGTGTTATTCATGGTCGATGGCGTACCAGTCACCCACCCCATTTACGGCGGCAGGGATGTTCTGGAATTGAATGTCGTTGATATTCAGGAAATGGAACTATTAACCGGCGCTTTCAACGCAGAATATGGACAGGCGCAATCCGGCGTCATTAATATCACTACCAGAACCGGCAGCGAGCGCTTCGAAGGCGGTATCGAATACAAAACATCGGAAACCGGCATCTTCGGCAAAACCTACGATACCCAGTACCTTTCCTTCTATCTCGGTGGAAGCGAGCCAATCACAAGAAATTTGCTCCCAAAACTGGGGATCAAAATCCCGGGAAAAATGAATATCTTTCTCTCCGGAAATGGAACCCTGGACGACACACCCTATAATAATTATCGTGATCGCGATGATATCAATCTCATGGGATTAACGATTAATGAGAAACAGGATAATTCGGGCAACATAAACGCAAAACTCAACTGGAGCATCCACAGCCAACTCAACCTGATTCTGAGTTATCACGGATCGTGGAAGCAATGGAGCAATTTCAATTGGACATGGAAGAATTATCCGAACCATACGGCTGATTACGCGCGCGATAATAAGAACATCAATTTCAGGATCAATCATACGCTATCGAAGAATACCTTCTATAATATCAATATCGGCTACCTGGCAGTTGATTACAGCGGCTCACTGAACGGGCGCACACCGGCTGATTATTGGATGTTCAAAAAGGACAGCCTGTGGTACGACTATGAGTCATATACATCACAATTTTCCGGTGTTCCGGATTCAATTAAATCCACAATCAAAGCCCCGACACAGGATGGCTACGGTTTCTTCGATTCACAAAGTTATGAAAGCATCTGGCGCGATGATGCAACAAAAACATTCACAATAAAAGGTGACATTACATCTCAAATTCATCCGGAGCATCTCATCAAGACCGGTTTCCAGGTGCAATACAATGATATTCAGTATATCGACATTCAGGATGGCGGGGTGAAGCTTTCACGATACGGGAGCTATTTATTCAGAAACGATCCCTATTATACGCCGCCAAATGGACCATTCAAGGAATTTGGTCAGGATCGCTGGGTATTCGCGGCATTCCCCACCACAGGCGGCGCCTATATTCAGGATAAGTTTGAAAAGGAATCGCTGATCATTAATGCCGGCGTTCGATTCGATTGGTTTATGCCCGGTTCGACGATCAGGCATAAAGCATGGAAAGATCAATGGGAAGCAGCAACCGGCGAACAACCCAATTGGGGCTGGATCAAACACAAATTCAGCCCGCGTTTCGGCATCTCATTCCCGATCTCCGATAAAACTGTAATTTTCTTCTCGTATGGTCATTTCAACCAGTTGCCGGAATTGCAGTTTTATTATCGAGATCCCTATACAGGCAGCCTGACGGGCAATCCGCACCTGGACTACGAACAAACAACGCTTTACGAGTTCGGATTCACGCGTCAACTAGGAGAGGATTGGGCACTCGACATCAAGAGCTATACAAAAGATATCTCCAATCAGGTCGAAACCACTCGCTTGCTCGCAGCGTCGGGTTTGCCGGTCGATCTTTACGATAACAAGGGCTATGCACGCGCCAGGGGTCTGGAATTCGAGGTTCTGAAGCGCTATTCATATCTGACATCGGGAAAAATCACGTATACCGCACAGTGGGCGAATGGCTACTCCTCATCAGCCTTCGACAACTATATCCGGTCACGCACTGACTTTCCCAATCCGATTCGCGAGCGTCGATTGAATTGGGATGTCAGACACCAACTTGTGTTGCAGGCAATGATTTCCTGCCCCGAGAAGAAGCAACTCCGGATGTTCGGATTACGCTTGCCTGACAATTGGAGCATCACGTTGCTCTCCAAATACTCATCAGGGCAGCCTTATACGCCATATACACTGGATCCTGTCGAAGCTCAGAAAAAGGAAAATTTGAGTACCGGACCGTATACAATAATGACAGACTTGAAAGTCAAAAAAACATTTGCAATCAGTCGGTTCGATCTCTCCTTTTTTGTAGATGTTTTCAATCTGTTCGATCAAAAGAATATTCAAATATCTTATGGATTCAACACGTTAACCGGCAAGCCATATACTTATGGCGATGTCGATCCACAACTGACTTTGATCGATGTTTATCAATATTTGAGTTGGCATAAGGTATATCAACTGATGGACCCACGCCAGTTTTCAACAGGACGCCATGTAAAACTCGGCATGAGAGTAGACTGGTAATCTTTTAAAAGAGATAAAAATGCGACTAATTCCGTTCATATTCAAGCTATGCATGGTACTTCTGATGGCAAGTACTTCGCTATCAGCCCAACAGCAGGTTTCGCTGGACTGGAAAATGCATGATGTGGGACAGGTAAGGCAATTTATTTCAAATATCGGGAGCTTGTGGCCCACAGGATACTTGATCGGCAGTTTCAGCGGATTAATCTATTGCGAATTCCCACCCAACAGCATCGAGGAACATGTAGGGGAAGGCGGTATCTGGGTTGGCGCCATCGCAGGCAGCGATACTTTGGTTTCGGTGACTTCAAGCTGGCATTCATCCGTCGAATTTTTTCCGAGTTCTGCGCGGGATGATACAATCTGGGTGGTATCGAAAAATGATACCGTCGATATCCCGTATATGCCTGGTTACGTCGGGGTATCCGATCAGGATTTTGTCTGCAGATACGGCGATTATCACATCCCAACCGTCGGCTTGCATACGCCACTGTACGTCGATGTGATCCAGACCAGCTATGCATGGGCTTCCCCGCCCCTCGACGAAATGATCGTGTTCAACTATTATGTGATCCCGACTAAAATTGACCTGAAAGATGTATTTATCAGCTATTGGATGGATGGCAATGTCGGGTATCGCGGAGAAGGTTGGTCATTCGCGCTCGATGATTATTCTGTATATTATGCGGATCAGCACCTCGGTATATCAGTGGATGCCGAAGGCCGCGCTGATGGCAACGCATATAGCCCGATTGGGATAAAAATATATCCGCCGGAAAATGTGCCCGAAGAATCCATACGCTGGAGTTTCGATTGGGTGCGCGATCCTGAAGTCGGACCGCCCGGACGGGATCCCGAACGATATCAAGAGATGGCGAAGGGCGTTATCATGCAGAACCAAACCGAGGCAGTGGGATCACAATTTTACATTTCATTTGGACCATTCGATTTGAGTCTTGGGGACACGCTGCATTTCGTCGTCGGAGAAATTCTTGGCAAAGGTCTGGACGGTGTGCTGGAAAATTCATCGCGGCTGGACTGGCTCATCGGCAACAACTTTCATGTCCCTTCACCCCCACCGCAACCACCGCTTCGGATCGAAATTGAAAGCCATAAAGTAACGCTGAAATGGCAGCCGCAGCCCGGAGACATAAATCCTGAGACGTATCAGGATCCGTATCGGGCTGATTCGTGCGAAGTTCCGTTTGAAGGCTATCGCGTTTACAAAAGCACCAGCAGCGCAACCGGTCCGTGGAATTTATTGGCTGAATATGACCTGCCGGAAAATAACATCGGTTACAATTTCGGACTGGAACACCAATACACCGATGTCGGTTTGTTGAATAATCTGGAATATTATTATTCGGTTTCTGCATTTTCCAAACCCGATTTAGTTGCAGAATTTCCGGCGCAGGAATCCAGCGTTAATCAGAACGCCAAGCCTGTTGTACCGGGCACTGCACCGCCTGAAACCGTGGGTCAGGTTGCTGTTGTGCCAAATCCGTATCGCGGCGATATTGCATATCATACGTATAATCCGCCCTGGGAAAAAGCGGATCCCAGCAGAAAGCGCTGGATGGAGCAAGATCGGCGTATTCAGTTCATTAATTTACCACAGCGTTGCACCATCAATATCTATACGCTCGCCGGTGACAAGGTGGAGACGCTAGAACACCAAAATGCCGAGGTGGGATACGAGAGTTGGAATTTGACATCCTCGGTTGGGCAGGCGGTCTCAAGCGGCATTTATTTATTCACCGTCGAAGATTTAAATAACGGAGAAGTTCAAGTAGGGAAATTTGTAATAATAAAATAGTGGCGACACATCATCCAATTCGCCTGTGTTCCTCTATAGCTGCGCTTGCCGGCAGAAAGACAATGGGAGCACATACATAATTTAATTTTAAACGCTCGTTCTATTTTAAATCTATGAACGCAATGAAACAGGCGTTTCATGCGCAATTGATTCGCAGGGGCATCTCGCAAAAGCGAATCATTCATAAAGAAATACTAACGTAGAGGCAAATATGAAATCTATCTGCAGGTCAGGCATCATCATACTATTGCTTCTGATATTCACCAATGCATTGATAGCGCAATGGACAAATCTGGACTGGAAGATGCACAATGTTGGGAAGGTACGCCAACTCGTGACCAACAAGGGCGCATTCGATGACAGCCATGACAAAGTAAGAACAGATTATCCGGGCTTGATTTATTGTGAAATGCCACCCGGCAGCAATGAAGAACATGTATATCAAGCCGGCATCTGGATCGGGGCAACCCTGGCTCCGGATGGGGGCGATACGCTGGTGTCGGTCACGCGGACTCATTTTACGCCGCATGAATTTTTTCCCAGTGCAGAGCCCTGGGACTCCATCTGGGTGGCAACCAAAGCCGACACGCTGGATATTCCATACTGGCCGAATTATACAGCTATCTCGGACCAGGATTTTGTATGCAAGTATAGCGATTATAATATACTGAATATAACCGATCACACACCGATGTATCTCGATGTGATTCAGCGCAGTTACGCCTGGAGTTCTGCCCCATTGGACGAATTTATTGTTCTGAATTACGATGTCATTCCCCAAAAAATTGATCTCTACAATATTTACATCGGCTTCTGGCTACATGGGGAAATTGGAAATAATGATGTCGCGGATAATTTCATCGATGAAATTACCTTGTTTTATCCGGATCAGCATATGGCAGTCGGTGAAGATGCGCAGGGTGGAAATGATGGCACAGCAATCAGCCCCATCGGCATTAAAGTCCTCGAACCAGCGGATACATCTTTGACATGGACTTATAAATGGTACGATCACGAACATCTGGGTGGTTATGGACGCGATCCCTTGCGTTACCGCGAAGCCATGACAAGCGGTGTCATCATGCCCCGACGCTCTGATCCCGAAATTGAACGCGTCCACGTATCGATTTGCTTCGGTCCTTTCGAAGCATTGAGTGTGGGAGATACGCTGCATTTTGAGATCGGGGAAGTCTTCGGCTATGGGCTGGAAAGTATGTTGGCGAATGCGGAATATCTGGAGTTTTTGCGCGATCGGGATTATAAGGTGCCATTTCCGCCGCCCAGACCCCCCATCCGCGTCACAACCAGAAGCCATGAAGTCGATATTGGTTGGGAACCATTAGCCGGGGACATTAATCCGGAGCTGTATTTCGATCCCTACCGCGGCGATAACAGCCCTCAGCCCTTTGAAGGCTACCGCGTTTATAAAAGCACGGTGAGTGCCCAGGGACCCTGGACTTTGCTGGCGGAATATGATCTCCCGGATAATAATTATGGTCTAAACACCGGTATTGAGTACTATTACACAGACATCGGCTTATTGAATAATGTGGAATATTACTACACCGTTACAGCCTTCTCCAAGCCAGACACGGCGACAATGTTCCCCTCGCAAGAATCGAGTGCGAATGCAAACGCCAAAGAAGCCATTCCCGGTACGCCTTCGCCGCCGTCAGTGGGACAGGTCGCGGTGGTTCCGAATCCTTATCGCGGGGATATTGCCTATCATACCTATAATCCCCAGTGGGAAAAACCGGACGGAACCCGCCAACGCTGGATGGAGCAGGACCGCCGGATTCAATTTATAAATTTACCAGGCCAATGTGAAATCAAAATTTATACCCTTGCCGGCGACCTTGTAAGTACGCTTTTCCATGACAACCTTCACAAAGGCTACGAAGATTGGAACCTGACATCGTCCGTTGGGCAGGCAATTTCCAGCGGCATCTATTTATACACAGTTGAGGATTCGAAAACAGGCGATGTTCAGATTGGAAAATTCGTGGTGATCAAATAGGTGCACCATCGAATTTCAAGCAATTTTTCTTTTCATAACACGAAATTAAGGCAACGATTGATTTAAACATTAAAAATCGAGAATAGAAAGATGGCAAAAAAAATCATTTTAGTTTTCCTGCTTCTCCCGGTCTTTGTTTTCGCGCAATATGACCGACCAGGGAGCGCGGACGCGCAATTTCTGAAAATCGGTGTCAGCGCACGCGCAGCGGCGCTGGGAAACGCGTATATCGCTATTGCAGAAGGAGCCGAAGCAGCCTATTATAATCCGGCGGCACTGGCATGGATCAAAGGCAGCGCGCTGGCATTTAACCACACCAAATGGTTTGCCGGCATCAATCATGATTTCGTTTCTTTGGCTCATACCTTTGGTCGATTAGGTACCGTAGCGCTGTCGGTGACTGCACTTTACACCGATGAAATGAAAGTACGTACGCCCCTTCAACCGGATGGCACCGGGGAAACCTTCTATTCGAACAATTACCGCGCGGGTTTGAGCTACTCGCTTTTCTTTACCGATCGTGTCACCTTCGGCGGAACCATCAACTACATTAAAATGAACCTGTATTCCGGATTCTCCGCCGATGCAGTTTCCGTTGATATCGCAACGCTTTATGTGACCCGCTTCCGTGGTTTTCGCTTTGGAATGGAAATCGCCAATTTCGGATCAGAGGTGCAATTCGTGAACGAATCATATCCGCTGCCTACAAATTTCACTTTCGGATTGGGCATGAACGCCATTCAGGCGAGCAGCCAGACGCTTCTCGTAAGCTTTTCCGCCGTGAAACCCAATGACGGACAACCACTGGGTCAAATCGGTACCGAGTGGAATTATCGGGACCTGCTATTTCTGCGCGTCGGATCGCGCTTGAATCATGATGTCGAAAAATATTCGTTCGGCGCCGGTTTCAAGGTAAATATCAGCTCGTACAATTTCAAACTCGATTATTCATACAGCGATTTCTCCTTACTTGGTGCGGCGCACCGCGTCGGGGCAAAAATAGCTTTTGGGGATTAGGTTGAAATCTTGAGCTTAATTTATTACCAACCTGTTTTTTCATAATCCGGTTGGGCACAAACTGCAAATACCTGTTTTGACGGATGGTTTGTTTTTTCGGCTGGTTTGCATGAGAGTGCCATTTCCGTAGTCCTTCGCCCCAACGCCCGGTTGGAATGCGGAGATGTTCTCAAAGCTATGAAAATTATTCAAGAAATCCAGGGGGAAATCAAAGTGTAATGGCGCAGTCTAAAGCGCCTGGTAATGCAAAACGCCAAATCAGACGGCCCGGCAGATAAAACAGTAATCCATTTTACAGGCTGAACCAGCCTGATAATTTCTTTCAATTTCCACGGACTCCCCCAGATTGAAATGAAGTGAGTGATTTCATTGGCGGGAGTTCATTTTTTGACAAGCTTTTGCCTGGACAATACCAGGTTGGTTGTGCCCGATTCAGTAGGATTCAATAGTGTGGACATCTGATAGTGTCAGCAATATGTGTAGGCATGGAATCCGTCCGAAATTCCTCCCGGCTATTGCCGAGGTTCGTTGATCGGGAATCCATTCAAAAACAGGATTCATATATTCTCGCCGGAAGGTGCATCCTGATAACAGGCGCGGACGATAGTTGCCTGATCCAATTCATTCTTTCAAACAGTTTTTTTGGATAGGCTCACAGTCATTAATTTTGCGTCTTCAATTTTAATTTTTAATTTTTAATTTTTAATTAAATTCCATCTGGATAACCAACCAGATGTTCGTTCAGAGTGAAATTATATTGTGATAAGACGTTGGATACTATTTTTCTTGCTGATGCCTGCACTATTTGGTATGATCGAGGTGCATGGGCATGGCTACGTGTTCTCTGAAACGTATGAGGAAATGAAGGATCAGATTGAAATTCACCTGACGTCTGGTCAATTCACCTTTCGCTATGAATCGGAGTACCTGGGTCAATTAGCGCCTCATATCCGGAATATGATCGATACCAACCTCGACAGGATACTGACATCCGCTGAAGTCAATCAATTCTTTGCGGAATACCGGGCTGCGCTGGATATATCTACTCAGCAATTACCATTTTATATCAATCAAAAGCCTGCCACAATTCAAATAGTTGATATCTCGGCTCCTACCATTTTGACCGATAGTCTGCTCGCGCCATTCCGAATAAATATGACCTTAAGAGCGAGTGGATTAAATCTGAAGGCGGGACAATATGAATTGCTCATCGATCCGAAACTGTTTTTTCTCAATGGAAATCAATTTATCGATATGGCAAAAAAGCGAGTCGAATTCACCGATGCACAGGAGGCTGAAATCGGACGCTTTTTACAAATAAAGGTGATCGCATCCGAGCCGATACAATTTATTTCCACGTTTCCCGGCTATATCCGAGAGGATGAAAAAAAAATCTTCATTCATGGCGTTTTTTATGACAAAACAATCCTGCGCATACAAAATTTACAGTACCCGAAGCTGCGAATCAGGTTCAAGATAAGTTGAAGTATCGCTGCTGTTAGCCAGGCAAATTTCAATCAGAGGAACAAATGAATCGCATTCTTACAAGCATTAAATCAAACATCGGAAGATTATCCGCGCTCACCTCACGATTCACTCTTATCGTATTGGCACTACTGATTTGCATACCGTGTCCCTGCGCGGAACAGCTTTTCGCACAACGCCTCAATGAATCGGTCTATTTCAAGAATTTTGTACGCCATTCAGATGGCACATTTTGCACGCACACATCGCCGACAGCAACCTTTACCGTATATTTGAATCGCGATCAGCGAAAAATAGTCATGGAAAATGCACCGCGCTGGGACACCGGCGGCGACCCGAATATAGACGGCAAGGGCGTATTCGGGGTGGAATTGGGGAATTTTGCAGAACCTTCCCTCGCGGTTGGCGACAGCGTGTTTGTTCGATTCACCTGCAATGAAACCGGTGAGCAGGGTATTCTGTCCGACAAGGTGACCGCCATTCCATTTTATCGTTTTCCCCTGACACTTACTCTCGCGCGCGTTCAACTGCCTCCCCGAATTGAAAATGTTCAACTGACGATCGATGAATTTGGTCAGCGGGTACTCACCTGGCAGCACGCACCGGATATCACCAGCACAATTTACCGGCGTGCAGTGAGCGATACGGCGCTCAACGGGCTTTCGCGAAAGCTGTATACGCGAATTGCAGAAAATAATACCGGTGGAAGCTTCATCGATACTTGCACCTCC
>JAFGMA010000276.1 GCA_016927835.1 Candidatus Zhuqueibacterota bacterium
GATGCCCTGAATCATATAGCGCTGGAAAAAGAAAAACAGGACGATGATTGGCAGGGTCATCACCAGGGAAGTTGCCATCATTTCGCCGTACATCGACATGTGCTCGGCTTTGAACCACTGCAATCCCAGTGCGATGGTCATATTATCTTTCGAGTTGATATAAATATAGGCGCCCAGAAAATTATTCCACGCGCCTTGAAACGCCTGAATCGCGATGACAACCAGCGCCGGTTTGATGAGGGGCATGATAATCGTGCTGTAAATACGAAAATGGCTGCACCCGTCAATTTTGGCTGCATCTTCTAGTGCCATCGGGATGGTCATCATAAATTGCCGCAGCAGGAAAATCGCGAATGCGTGACCGAACAGCGAACCGATCCAGAGGGGTTTCAGCGTGTTATACCAGCCGATCTTGTTGAAAATCAAAAACGTTGGGATCATCGTAACCTGTGCCGGGAGCATCATCGTTGCCAGCAATAGAATGAAGACGATATCGCGCCCGCGCCAGTTGATTCGCGAGAAACCATAGGCTACGATGCTGCAGGTGAGTACCGAAAATATGACGTTGAGGATGGTAACCTGGAACGTATTCCGTATCCAAAGCCAGAACGGTATAAATTCCTGCGCGCTGATAAAGTTGTGAAATATCTTTTTCAAGCTTAACGGCGTCTCGGTAAAGACCTTTGGAATCCAGCGCATGGGGATGGCAAAAACTTCCTGCGAATCTTTGAAACTTGTTATGATGAGCCAGACAAACGGCAGTGAAAAAACAATGCAACCCAGAATTATCACCGCATGCAGCATTCCCCTGCCGAAACTGATCGGTTTTTTGCGCCTGATTTTAATTGTATTTTCCATATTCAATTACCCGTAGTGGACCCATTTTTTTGAAATTTTCCATTGTAGAAGCGTAAGGACTAAAATGACCATAAAAAGCAGCCATGCCTGTGCCGACGCATAGCCCATCTTGAAATAGCGGAATGCATTGTTAAATAAATAATAGACATAAAACAACGTCGAATCTGCTGGTCCGCCGCCGGTCAGTACCAGCGCCTGGGCAAATATTTGAAAAACGCCGATAATGCCCACAATCAGCGAGAAGAAAATATACGGTGTCAACATCGGCAGGGTGATGGACCAGAAGCGGCGCACAGGACCCGCACCATCGATTTCAGCCGCTTCATACAGTTGCGAGGGAATCCCCTGCAATCCCGCCAGCCACAAGATCATCCCGCCGCCTGCGCCCCAGATCCCCATCAGAATCATCGCCGGCTTTGACCAGTTTGGATCTTGAAGCCAGGAAGGCGCTGCCACACCGAACCAGTTTCCAATGGTTGCGTTCAGGGCGGCATTGATCAAGCCATCGGGATTGAGCAGCGCGTACCACAAAACCGCCGTTGCAATCGCCGGCGTGATCGCGGGCAGATAAAACAGCGTGCGATAAACCGATATCCCTCTGATTTTCGCGTTCAGCAATAGCGCGATGCTGAGGCTGGCGGTCATCCCAATCGGCAATGCAAATACCATAAAGGCAGTATTTCGCAGTGACTTCCAAAACAGCGGGTCTTCAAAAAGCAGCGATTTATAGTTTGCCAGCCCGGAGAAGCGCGCCGGATGAATCACATCATAATCGCTAAAACTGATTGCGATTGAAAAAACCATGGGACCGGCTGTAAAAATGAGCAAGCCCATAATCCAGGGGCTGATGAATAGCAATCCCATCTTATTTTCGTGTTTTTGCAAAGCGCTGACTGCACGCTGTCCGCTGGTTCTTTTATAAATGACCACAACCGCAGCGAAGACGACAATGATTAAAATCGACCATACGGCAGCCCAATTCAGGTGCGGCAAATTTTCGCGCGCCCAATAAATATCAAGCTGCTGCTGCACTCTGCTGTTTGAAGCGTTGAGCGCATCCTCCACGGTTGCATCACCATACGAAACCAAATCATTTGCCCGAAGCATTTCATCACGCAGCACAGCCGTAACCGGGCTGATGGGTTGCGGAACCAGGTTTTCCAGTATCTCCCCGCATTTAATAAAACACTGGCGCAGCAGGGGATCTTTGGGTGCATATTTTGCGGATAAAGCTGCCATCACCATGCGATTGGCTCGAAAACCGGGATAGCTCGCCGATTCACCCTTTTTAATCGCGTGGGCATGAATCGCATCTTGCTTAATCAAAATACCTTCCGGCGAACTGATAAAACGGATAAAATCCCAGGCTTCTTTCGGATGGCGCGCATTGACCGGAATGAAATACAGCGTATTTGTGCCTGAACTCGTTATATGCGGTCTGCCTTCAGGTGCAGGGATTGGCGCAATGCCCAACTCTGTTTGCGGATTGTAACGCATGATCCGATAAATCACCCAGTCATCCTCGACACTCATCGCTATTTTACCGATACCAAACGGATCAAGCTCTTCGGGCGAAATATTGGTGGCGACAAACCGGTTATAGTTCTCCCGTCCCCCATTGGCTTCATACAATGCTTTGAGAAATGTCATTGCGTCGATGGCTTCGGGAGAATTCATTTGACATTTCCGTCCATCCTCTGAAAAAATATTCCCGCCTAGCTGCGCCATGTAAAACGATAGGCGATCGCGATTGTAGAAATTGGTTCCCAAACGGATGATACGACCGGATGAATCCCTTAGCGTGAGAGTTCTGGTAACCTCCAGCCATTCGTCCCATGTACGGGGCGGCTTATCAGGATCCAGACCTGCGTCCCTGAAAATTTTGCGGTTATACGCCAGCACGATGGGATTGGAGCTTTCGGCGATACCGTACATTTTCCCATTATAAAAGCCCGATTGCCAGACGCCAGGCGAGTAATCCTCTTCGTGAATGCCATCCGGGCGCGCTTTATCAGCCTCGATAAAGTCTTCAAGCGGCAGCAGGATACCGCGCGCTGCGATGTCTCCGAACAATTGAGATTCGCGGCGGAAGACATCGGGCGGCGAATCGCCAACAACGCCCGAAAGCAATTTCTGCAGGTCTTCCCCCCGATCGGTTGGTCCGATTACAATTTCAACGTTGGGGTACATGCGCTCGAATGCCTCAATCTGGGCGTACCAGCCAAATCGCGCTTCGCCCATGTGCATGCCCCAGACGTGCAGCTTGATTTTTCCCTGTGAATCCGAAAACGCCGGGGGACTCAGGATAATGATTAGCATCATACAGCATTTCAGAAGCAGATTTTGCGGAAAGTCAATGAATCGGTACATGCATGATTTCTCCTTCGTGTCAGAATTATCATATCGACGGTTGGAAACTCAATATTTCAGCTTAAATTTTTTTGATAGTCAAGGGCAACCCAAAAATTTCAGTACCTGCAGTTCTCGTTCTCAGCCTCCTGCTGCAAATTCTCGTTCCCAGCGTCCCGCTGGGAATGCATATTTCGAGGCTCTGCCTCAAGAAAGCAAAAATTCAGCAACGCAGGAGATCCGCAATTTCCCACTCCTTCCGAAATGCATATAGCGAGAGAAAGGCAGGTAAACTATTACTGATTTTTTTTATGATAGGATGAAAAAGATACCCTCGCTTTTTGGGTGATTTTGCCGGCTTGGTATGTTGTTTTTTTTCCTGGCTGATAGAAACAGAGTTTCTGGATTTGTGTGTTCCCAAACGTAGTTTGGGAACGAGGGCAAGTCGCCAGCGCTGGAGCCTTGCCCGTATTCATTTGGTTGGTTATAGCGCGCAAAATGCGATTTCGCATTCAATAAATCCAGGCACCGGAGTCAATTTCAGTTTGCAAGATAGCTTTGTGATGAATGAATTCGCGAAGCAGATGCTCCGCGAAATTCATTGTGCTGCACCGTTTATTCGAATACGCATTATCGGAATTTCATGGTGAGTCAAAAATATTTTAGCAAGCCGCACCGGTGCAGGGGATTTATTCAATTATGAAAGGAAAATTGCCGCGCCCGAAATTTATCTTTCGAGCTTTCACAGATATGAAAGCATTACAGTCAGATGCGATTTCGGGCATGACAGCTTCAAAGCAATTATGTGATGCGGGAATCTCGCTGGAAATACGTGCATCCCCGCTATTGATTCAACAACGCAACACAGTCGAGGATTTCATTGCGCAGCTTTTGCATGGCTTCCTCGGAGTTCGTTGCATCTATAACGTAGCGCGCGACACCCAACTGCACTTCGCGCAGGGATTGTTCGGCAAAAGCCGCTAGCGTTTCTTCGAATAGGCAGCGTATTCGGCTTTTTACCGCATCACTGACAGCCGGATCATTCAATTTTTCCCGCAGTGCAATCAAAATCCGGGCATCGTCAACCGACTCGCGCACGGCTTCCCAGCGGCGACTGGAGGTATGCGTCCCATTTTCATTGACATAAACCAACGGATATTCCAGGTCAATCGGCTCCCACATCGACGGACCAACATTGTAGCACCAGTAGCCAATACCGGTTGCGCCGTAATTAACCGCAGCCAGCGCCGGCAGCCGGTATTGCGCAACCACATTGATCGATTTGGTATTGGCGCCAATCGGGCGCGCATAAGCATAGCCGCAGTCGTAGGTCCAGAGGATTTTTCCCGATTTTCTCAGAAAATTTTTCAGGGGTGATTCCTCCGGCAGGATATAATAGCCCGGACACCAGATGGCTGCAATCGGATTAAGCGCCTCGAACATTGCCACATCGCCGCCGCCGTTGACATAGAATTTCAAGCCCGGTCGCGCCTTCAATCCCTGTCGTGCAAAGGCGATGTAGTGATTCACCGTGTCCCAGCCATGCCCACCGGGCTCATCGTGGGGATAGAGCGCGATCTGGTTCTCGCCGATGCCCCTGGCTGCCAGATGCCGCATAACCTGATCCACGTAGTCCGCCAGACGCGGGACATAACCTTCGTCTTCCATGGGCACGCCTAAATCGGGAATGCCCGTCATCAGCAGGTAAACATCATGCTCCTGCATCGGGTTCGTGAATTCATCCAGATCGGTGAAGTCGATGTCCAATGTCAGCGGATTTTCCGAACTGACTTTCACCGGCGGAAGCGCACAGGTGAAAACCGTATTCCCGTGCGCCAGCAAATCCCGCACCGCATCTTCATTGTAGCTTGCCCAACAGCAGAGCCGAATCGAGTCGTAGGCGGCAATTTCAAACGGCAGCACTTCGAGCGAAATTTGTACGACGGATTCACTTTTGCCGGTGTTGAAAGTTGCGCTTATTTCGTGGGTACCAACTACTGCCTTCGACAAATCGATGTCCAGCCAGACTTCCCTGGTTTGCAGCGAGGGGATGCTCAACTGCTTAGTCAAAGGCACAATCGGATCCCAGGCAATTGTTTTTTGATTGGTGGGAACCGGTTTTACTTCGAATATCGTGACGTCAGGTGCATCGGATTGCTTTTGAATCTTGCACCCGGCGGTGACGGTTTCAAGGGTAACGTTCAGCAATTTGATGGAAACCGGTTCGTGCTCGCCGGGAACGCATCGACGGTGTATTTTCAGCGGAATCGCCACGTTCGATGGCAATTGCCGGTCAACGTCGCGGTTCTCCCACATCAAGCCTTCGAAGGCGAGCAATTGGCTTTTCGGTGCATTTTTCAGAATGGACTCGGTGATGCGGGCGAGTGCCAGTGCGCGCTCAGATCTGGCATTTAAATTCTCGGTTCGGGCATTCAACTTTTCGCCGAATTCCGGACTCGCGCCGGGCGCAGCTTTTTGCAGCAACGCCAACTCGCTGGCTTCTTTCGCGATACCCTTGGATTCCTGCATCAGTGCCGCGCTCAAGCCTTTTTCGCCCGACACCTTTTTAGCAGCTCTGATTTTCTCGTCAAGTGCCAGAATTGCCCGCTGCGCCAGCGCCTGGTCATTCAAATACGGCTGCAAGGTTAATTCGCGCGAACCGTTGATGAGTGTCCTTCCGGCTTCATTTTTCACTGCCCATTCAAAGTGGTAGCTGCCTGGTGCAGTCATCGTTATGGGTAATTGCAGCAAACCCTGCTGACCAATAATTTTCCCCACTGCCGATTGCCGCGATCCGTCCGGTCGGATACAGCTTGCTTCTGCCTTCAGCATCGAATGATACGAAGCCGGATTTTTCACCCTGAAAATGATATCGCTGCCGGTGTACACCTGATCCCAACTTAGATTTTCGGGAAACATTTGAAGCGTAGTCACTGCGGAAAGCCCCAGCCAGGCAGCATTCAGACGGTTATCGCAACGATAGGTGCTCCATTGCGAACTGGTTACCACGGGCGCAGGTGTGGCAAAGCAGTAAATCATCCCGCCTTCCCCGCCGGTGAAAGCCATTTCGAGCCCCGGACGTTCTTTAACGATATCACCAAACGCAGGGGTCACATTTATTGTGCGATTGTCGAATTGGTGATTGAATACAACTTTTCCCCGCGTATTGAAAACCAGCAAATTGCCGCGCTGAGTACTCAGGGCATATTCAAATGCATCGTCGCCGTCGAGGTCAATAATCGCGCCGGCAGCCAGACTCCGTCCCTGGGTATCGATATCCCATAATACGCGTCCGTTTTCATCGAAGCGGTAAAGGACACCTAACTGGGTGACCACGAATACGTCTGCGCGCCCGTCTGCATCAAGATCGCCCACGGAAATCGTGGATGCGATTGCGCCGCGGGTTGTCCGTTCCCAGAGCACGTTGCCCAGTTGATCGAGGCAGAAAAATCGCCCCGCTTGCGATCCGGCTGCGATGCAAAGCTGCCCGGTGGAATTTTTGAAAAGAACCGGAGAGGACGTTGCCCAGTCCATTGAAGGGCAGCCAACATTGAATTCCCAGAGCGTGTGCCCTGCTGTGGTGAGCGCATAAACCTTGCCCGAGCCGGTGGTAATGATGATTTCCGGCACGCCATCCGCATTCAGATCACCGATTGCCGATGACGCACATTCGCCGTCTATTTGATAGCTCCATTCCAATTCACCTGTCAGGGCATCGAAAACGCTCACAATACCCTTTTTATCGCCCTGCACCACTTCGAGCTCGCCATCTGCGTCCAGATCGGCGATTGCCGGCGAAGCGCAAAAAATCGGTGCGGTTTCAGCCTGCCAGACAACTTTGCCGGAGCCGTCGAGGCAGGTGAACATACCGGTATTATCGCCGGCGTAAATGAGTGGCAGATGTTTTTCTCGTTCCCATATCGCGGGACAGGTTGAATAGCGTCCACGGGTATCAAACCGCCAGAGTTCCTTGCCCGAACCATCAGCGACGATGATGTTTTCGTACGCGGCGGTCAGAATTTCCGCATCGCCGTCCCCATCCAGATCGACGACCATCGGCGCGCCTTCCATAACCATATCCGCGCTCAATTCCCACAGCGGTTGAAGGTTTATCCCCGAATCCGCTGTAACTGATCCGATGAATCCTGTAGCGACTACGAAACCACATACTGCCCAGAGAATTGTTCGGTTGGCGATAGCTCCGTTATCCCATCGAAAAAAACTCAACTTGAAATTCATTAACTCCTCCTCCTTGCGCGATTTGTAGTGATGTGTAAAATTATAGGTATACTGTCAATTCGAACCAGGAGCGCGAATGCCGTACTCTGATCTGAACTTTGATATGCCTGCGATTGCAGTTCTGATCGGCACGGCTATATCCAGCCGGTGCCACAATTTACAAATAAAAATGTGAAATATCAAGACTCTTTTGCGCTGCCGGGTAAGGGCTCAGTTATTGATTCTTTTCATGGTTTGCAATGCTTCGTGGGTTCCCAAACGGGAGTTGGGAACCAGACACTGAGGGGTTGCTCTGCAGGGGCGATGCGATCAGTCGCCAGCCAGACAGCGCTTAGTCAGCAAAGATACGTGTTTCCTGAAATCGGCGATTGGCTGTTGGCTTATGGCTTCTAGCGCTTAGCTCATCGAGACTTACGGGTATACATTATTTCACTTATAAAAGGCAGATATTAAACTTAACCGTATTCATTTTTTAGCCACTGATTGGCACGGAAGAAACACGGATTTATTGTACTGTGTTGCTTTTATCCGTGTCAAATCAGTGAAAATCCGTGGCTAAATCTTGTTTGTTTTCTTTTAAGTCTGAATGTCGCATCATTCCTGAAAATTCTGATTTTATCAATTTATATGAATAATCCAGTCTAAAAACCAATCATTGCACGCCGCCGCCAAATGCTAATCGCTCAACTCAGGTGATCTAGGCTTTCTGGAAAATTTCAGGGAATGGAGTGCATTGACGAACCAGGTTTCTTCCGCCTGAAATGGTCCCATCCTTCGGATTGAACCGGGATCCGGTTTTTGTCCGAATCGATCATGCAATAGCCTGAAGCTTGGGGCAGAATTTTGCCGATCTCGGTGATGGCGATCCCGGTTTCGTCGATTATCGATTTGATAATTGATGCAGGCGTATTGGATTTCATGGTGAATAGCAGCTCATAGTCCTCACCGCTGTGAAGCGCGAATTGCAGCGGCGCAATGCCCGAAAGAGACGACACGTTGTCGATGCCCGACGGCAGGGGGAATTTTGCCTGGTAAAGCTCGGCTCCGGCATGGCTCATGCTGCAAAGATGGTTCAGATCAGGGGCAATGCCATCGCTGATATCGATCATGGCAGTGGCGAATCCCGATTGAGCGAGCCGCTGACCGATTTCAATTCTCGGAATGGGCTGCAGGTGCTTTTGAACGAGATGCGCCAATTCCGGCGGACAGGCTTTCCCGTAAGTCGCCAGCATATAAAATCCGGCTCCTGATGTGCCGGGTTCACCGGACACGAAAATTCGATCGCCGGCTTTTGCTCCGCGCCGGGTCAGGCATTGCCGGGAATTCATTTCGCCCATCATCGTGATGTCGATGATCAGGTCTTTCTCGGTACTGGACAAATTGCCGCCGATGATGAATGCTGAAAATTCCGCCAGATGATCCCGCATGCCTTTGATCAGGTCGTCAAAATCCGCTGCTGCCATCGTTTTCGGAAATCCCAATGAGACCAGGGCAAACGTCGGCCTGCCGCCCATTGCAGCGATATCACTGAGATTCACCGCCACTGCGCGCCTTCCCAATTGATACGGCGATATATTTTGCAGCCGGAAATGCTGATTTTCGACCTGAATGTCGCAGGTGATCAACATCGCCCGCGCGTCATCGATACGAAGCACTGCCGTGTCATCGCCGATTCCGATTATCACATCTTTGTGATCGATCTCCGGCAATAATTTTTGAATCTGGTCAATGAGTCCGAATTCACCGATATCTGCTGCGGTTTTGGTATTCGAATTCATGCATTTGCCTTATTTAGCCAGAAGATTCATTGGCACCAACCGCTGACAAAACAGCGATACATTTTTTAGCCCACGAAAAACACGGAATACACTAAAATGCTTATTTTTAAAAATATATCAAGTAAGCGCCGTTTTATTTTTTCGTGCTTTTTAGTGTGTTTAGTGGGCAAAAATCTTTTTCTGAATCATTGCTCATCGAATCAAATTTGACCGCGGATGGTTTCAGGTATCGCCGTTATCCGTGTTTCATCTGAGTCAATCTGTAACACCACCGGGCGGCAACCCGCTCAATCCCGGTCGGGATCATAAAGTATACGCAATTTTCGGTTTAAATTCAATCTCTATGTAACTCTTTTTACTTGACATTAAAAAATAATCTTCTATATTGTAAGATATTCAGCCGTTTATACCACACACCGCCGTACAGGAGCAATGAGAATTGCATCCGACCGATACGTTAGCCAGCACCGCTCCTGAGGCGTTTATATGTTCCAAGATGATTTGATGCAGCAATCCACGACCAGATATACACAAGAAAAAAATCTATATTACTTATCAGCACGCAAAACACGAAGCATGCGCAGCGAAAAAGCATTTTTGAATTGGAGTCATGGGGCGAGATAATCATGGTGGTTCATATTAAACGCCATCTGAAATACGGGAATTGAATTGTTAAAAAAAATAGGTTACTCCATGGAGAAACAAAAAATCTTTCTCTATTGAGAAACAACTTTCTCAATAGAGAAATAAGTTAC
>JAFGMA010000277.1 GCA_016927835.1 Candidatus Zhuqueibacterota bacterium
CCTGATAAAACGGCTGAGATTGCTTCGTCGCAAAAAACGCTCCTCGCAATGACAGCTCAAAGGTAGTTCTCGGACAGACACTATTTATCTCAAACCAATTCTTAAATCGTACAGTTAATGATGGCAAAACAGCGTTAGAAATTTTGATTGTGTCTTCGAAAAAAATTATTAGTTTTTAGAGATTTAAGCAGTATCTGAAAACTAATGATTTGAAAATTTCGATTTATAGTCCATAATTATACCACCAACCTTTGATTGAGCTGATTTTTTGATATAAAAAAATCCGTTAAAATCAGCTTCATCCGCTTAATCCGTGTTCTCATTCACATTCAGTGTAAAATTAATCAGGGCTGAAAAATGACTGCAATTGTGGGAAGATAATTAGCCTTTTTAACCTTTCAAAGGTTCGGAACCTTTGAAAGGCTATATTCCTTCCCTTAGCTGAGGGATTAAATCAAATGCCAGAATTATCTTGCATTTTAGAAATCTTCTTGCTATATTTATGTTCCTTTTTTAGAAGATAACTCAGGAGGTGGGATAAAATTAGTTACGAATTTTCAGGGGGTGGGATAGGTTAAGAGAGGCTTTTTATAATTGAAAAAATTTTAAATACCTGGGCAATTCAATGAGAGTGCACAGGTATGTTATCCCGTCTTCTTAATTTGTAACTTCCTGGTTTTATTCAACTCAATTACTTCAAACAGCCAGGCTGTCTAATCCCGTCAGATATGAATCTGCTTTTTATGCCATAAGGTTTGCTGCGATTATCTGACAGGACTAATCCCACCTCCACAATATATATAATTGAAGCGATGTAGGAGGAAACAAATGAAATGCCCTGCTTGCGGCACTGATTCGATTGATGAAAACAAACTATTTTGCCCTTCTTGCGAAAATTTCCTAATCAGAAATAATTACGCACGCCGCGCACCAATCATTGCCAGGTTTATCGCCTATATTCTTGAATTTGTTGCCATCTGGTTCGTGCCTGTGCTGATGGTTTCAATTATGGTAGGTGGCGGATTGGGAGCTACGGGCATCAATCCTGTGTTTATTTTGGTTATGATCGCATTATGGTTTTCATATTTAATTTATCTTTTGCTCAAGCTGGGTAAGGGAACCACACCTGTAAAAACCTTGTTTCGGTTGAGAGTTATCAATGTAAAGTCAGAAGAAATTGAACCAGGCGAAACACATAAACTGAGGATAAGAGACACGCACGTCGATTTCTGGACGATGTTCATTATCAGGGAGCTTATCGGCAAAATCATCTCCGCTGTGCCGCTGTTTCTTGGTTTCTTGTGGGCGCTATGGGACGAACGACGTCAGGCATGGCACGATAAGATTGCAGGAACCGTTGTCATTCAGATTTCCAAAGAAGCGATCGAAAAAGAACGAGCCAGAAAGAAAACTGCCAGTGGCGGCATCATGATTTATTTGCGAGAGAATGCAGCCGGAATTTTATTCTTTCTGCTTGTTATGTTCGTTGCAGGTTTGGTTGGTTTCGGACAACTGGGTGGTGGAGAAAATCTTGTCGAAACTTTCATCAATAATTTGATGGGAAAAGGCAACGCCGGCATTATTGCACGTATTAACGGGCAGGACATCCGCTATGAAGATTTTTACCAGATGGTAGACCAGCGATATGACGATCAATCGAAACGTACCGGAGAAGCCCCGGAAGGATATCAACTCGAAAACCTTGAAAGACAGGTCTGGGAAGAAGTACTTCAGGCGGCGCTGTTGCGGCAATATATAGAAAAGTATGATATCAAAGCCACCGCTGAAGAAATCGTACACGAAGTTGAAACCAATCCGCTGCCCGAGGTTCGGCAGATTGAAGATCTGCAAACAGACGGCAAATTCGATCCCGAAAAATATGCAAAATATGTTCTGGATGGTCAGTCAGAGCAGGCGGTACAAATCCTGCAGTACATGGAAAATCGCGTTCAAGGGCAAATTCCGTTCAGGAAGCTGGATAACATGCTGCGCCAACTCGTCAGAATTTCGCCCGAGGAATTGAAAAATGAATATCTGAAGAAAAATCAAACGGTGAAAGCGAAATATATCTTTTTCGATCCCGCTGAATTTCAAGCGAAAGTTGTTGAAATCGGCGATAAAGAAGTAGCGAAATATTACAAAGAACACAAGCAGGATTACCTTCAGCCTGAAAGGCGGCGGATCGAATATGTTACCTTCAGTACGCAAACAACGGCTGAAGACAGCGCCGCTGTTCGAAAAAGCGCTGCCGACCTGCTGGAAAGCCTGAGAAAAGGCGATGATTTCGCCACGCTGGCAACCGATTTCTCCGAAGATAAAAATACAAAAGATAAAGGGGGCGACCTTGGATTCTTCACCCGAACCGGCATGCCAACGCCGCTCACCGATGCTGTTTTTGCTGCTGAACCCGACTCAATCCTGGGACCGATCGAAACACATCTGGGCGTACATATTGTAAAAGTCGAAGAAAAGAAACTGGAAGATGGCGAGGAAAAAGTGCGCGCACGGCATATCCTGCTCAAATTCAAGCCGTCTGAAAAAACCGTCAATGATGCTACTCGGTTCGCGCGCTATTTTTCTGATCATATCAAAGATGTAACGTTCGAGAAAGCAGCCCGTGCAGAGAGCTTGCATGTCGACACAACTAATTATTTCTCAGATGGCGGATTCATTCCCGGTATCGGGCGCGATATAAAAGCCTCGGGATTCATTTTCAATAATTATGTCGGTTCAACCAGCCGACCGTATCGAATGCAAAATGGGTACTTCGTATTTCGGATTCTCGATTCTCAACCGGAACATACAAAACAGCTCGAAGATGTGGCTCCTCAAATCAAGAATATTTTGAGCAGCCAGAAACGAAAAGAGCTTGCAGCCGAAAAGTGCAAAAAAATATATAGCTATGTGGAGCAGGGCTTTAATCTGGTTGAAGCTGCAGACCAGGATTCGCTGGAAGTCAAGGAAACCGATCCGTTCAACAAGAGCAGTTTTGTCTCTGGTGGCGTGGGTCGCGATGCAGCATTCATAGGAACCGCCTTCGGTCTCGAAGCCGGGCAAATTTCGAAACCAACTGAGGGTACCAGGGGATGGTATTTGATCGAGGTTGTAGAAAAAAGCCATTTCGATGAGGCTGATTTCGACAGCCAAAAAGACCGCTTGAAAATGGAGTTGATGCGGCAGAAGCAGCAACAGGTATTCGCAAACTGGTATCAATCGTTGAAGGACAACGCCAAAATCGAAGATTTTCGAGTGAATTATTATTAAAGCCTGAACTGGGCGGTTTCCAGGTTCAGGATTCCCGGTTCAATGATTGTAATCGATTGATATTCCTTCTGGAACCTTGAGCGTTAAACCGCTCAACCTATGGAAAATTTATGGCATCCGTTCCCGGTTGATTAGCCGGGAGCGGTGCTTTTCAACGCCCTTCAAGCTCAGCATCCTTCCCGGGTATCCGCAAATGCTCATAAAAAATCTCCGGTCCTCGACACTCACGACTTGAACATTCGATCAAAAATATAGGCTGGATTATTCATATAAATTGCTAAAATCAGAAGTTCCAGGGATTATGCGACATTCAGACGAAAAGCAAGCAAATATGATTTAGCCACTGATTTTCACGGCTTTAACACGGATAAAAGCAACACAGCAGAATAAATCTGTGTGTCATCCGTGCCAATCAGTGGCTAAAAAAATGAATTCGTTTAAACTTAAAAACCATCCCTTGCGAGCGCATCGGATCGGCATTTAAGGATGTGGGATAAAATGCGTTACCCATTCAAATCCATTAAGTGGCTGTTCATCAAAATTATTTTTTAGCAAAATGTCCAGGTTATTTTATCCCGCCTCCTAATCAGAGGCTCTCTCATCGCGTGACGTTCATTGTATCATTCAATTAATTTCGGATTAAAATTGAATTCAATTTGCGTCATTCGGCTAATTTCAGGTATTTTGTTAGATACAAAATAAGAATCAGCTCTTTATGAATAATCAAGATAGATAAAAAAAATACTTCAAAAGTGAATGATGATCCAGTGATAGTTGAAAAATAAAGGATGAGAATTGATACACGCTAATATCCTGGAAACAGTGGGCAATACCCCGCTGGTGAGAATCAAAAAACTGGTGCAGGAAAATGCTGCCCAACTCATCGCAAAATTGGAGAGCTTCAATCCCGGCGGATCGGTGAAGGATCGAATTGCACTCAACATGGTTGAGGATGCCGAACGCAGGGGAATTTTGTGCGCGGGAGGAACAATTATCGAACCAACATCGGGGAATACAGGTATTGGATTAGCTATGACGGCTGCCGCCAAAGGCTACCAGGCAATTTTTACAATGCCAGCGTCGATGAGCATCGAACGTCGCGCATTGCTCCGGCAATTCGGTGCGAAAATCATCCTGACTCCGGCTGAAAAAGGCATGCAAGGCGCTATCGAAAAAGCCGAAAGCCTGGCTGAAATCCGGGGTTACTTTATGCCTTATCAGTTCAGGAATCCGGCAAATCCGGAGGCCCACCGGCGAACGACTGCCAGGGAAATCATTGCCGCACTCAACGGTCAACCGCCGGATTATTTTGTTGCCGGTGTGGGCACAGGCGGAACGATCACAGGTGCTGGTGAGGTGCTAAAAGCAGCCAATCCTGATATTCAGATAGTAGCGGTTGAACCGGAAGATTCACCTGTATTGTCCGGCGGTAAACCGGGTTCCCATAAAATCCAGGGAATAGGCGCCGGATTTATTCCCCAAATATTGAATATGACAATTGTTGATGACATCATTCGCGTCAGCAACAAGGATGCTTTCGAAACAGCCAAAAAATTAGCTCAGCAAGAAGGTATCCTTGCCGGCATCTCATCGGGTGCGAATCTGTTTGCTGCGATATCCATCGCCAACAGCGAACAGAAAGGAAAACGCGTACTGGTAATACTCCCCGATACCGGCGAACGCTACATCAGCACCGAACTATTTGAGCATTAAGAACGCAATAGGAGTGCCAAAGCTTGCTCTGGCAATTTTTTCAGACATAATGACCATCTATTTTTTCAAATCGAATCCGGCAAATTAAATTCAGGTGAAAAGATGTCGCTCACATTTATCGAGGATATTAAAGCCGTCAAGCGGAACGATCCGGCAGCGAAAAATATCGTTGAGACGCTACTCTGTCATACACCGCTGCACGCGATTCTGACCCATCGAGTCATTCATTTTTTGCATTGCAGTCTGCGAATACCCATCCTGCCGCGCTGTATATCGGTATTCAGCCGTTTCTGGTCCGGGGTGGAAATTCATCCCGGGGCAAAGATTGGCAAAGGCTTTTTTATCGATCACGGAACCGGTGTGGTGATAGGTGAGACTGCGGAAATCGGCGAATACTGTGTGATGTTTCATGGCGTTACGCTCGGGGGTACCGGACATCACCTGGACAAGCGCCATCCGACGATTGGAAATAACGTCTTGATCGGCGCCAATGCAACTTTGCTGGGACCAATCACTGTCGGCGATAATACAAAAATCGGTGCCACAACGGTCATCATCAATCGGGATGTACCCGCTGATTGTACCGTGGTGGGAGATCCCGGTCGAATCGTGAAACGGAACGGCAAGCAGGTGAATGAACCGCTGCCTCTGGCGCATTATAAACACACATCTAATGCTGAATAAGGTTACTCGATAACGCTCCCACGTATCAATCCGCCTGACTCTCTTTCAGTATCAGCATAGATAGGGATGAAAATTTTTGAATGAGCACAGATTGTTGTGAAAGAGTGGTGGAGAGCGGGCGTTTCGGATGTTGACTTTATAGAGGAATGAATCCGATGCTTAATGATACGCATACAAGGCAACCTTTTTCGAGCAGGCTGCCTTGTGTGCTGCTTTATCAATGAACCCACAGTGGATTTCGCAACTGTGCTAAAAGATTATTCAATGTTTGGGCATAGCCGGGCGTCAGCGGCAAAATGATATAGGCATTTTTTTCATAAAATATGCTGCCTGCCGGCGCATAGGTGAAGTGGTTGCTTGTCAGGTGTTTTGCCCAGGTGTAATACAGTGGTCGCACCCAGTACGCATATTTGCCGCCCGCAGGTGCATAAAAATAAGTTCCTTGCTGATTCAAAAAATCACCCGGCGCATCGAGATTCATGTTGACATAATTGATGCGCACGCAGAAGAAACCGAACTGTTTTTCGGTATTCAGCAAGCCCACCCAATCCAGGTTATCCGGAGCGACATGCACGATGCCGAATGGGCGCCCCGGGATTTCTTTCAGAGGCAGTTGCACGCACTCACCGGTTTGATTTTGATACACCAGCGAATCAAACAGCTTGCTATAAAGCACCATTTCGTCATTTCGCAGAGCGACGGTCCCCAGGTTCTGCTGCAAATTCATCTTCGTTTCAACGATGAAATAAGGTGCATTCCGGGTTAGCGCATATTTTACCTCAAGAAAAATCTCTTTTATGTGGGGCAGAAGCCCCCGCCTTGAATTCAGATACAGCAAATTCCCGGAAATTTCTTCGAGCGTATCCGGCGGATTCCAGTCGAATGAATGATCCCACGCAACTCCGGGAATATAGCAGCCAGGATTCCAATGAATCACGCCGATTTCATTCCAGAGTTTGATGCCTTCTTTCACATTTTCGATGATATTGATTTGACCGCTCTGGGGATGAAATTCGAGCGAAAGCTGGTCGTTTTTCACAGTTTTCCCCAGTCCTTCTCCGTTGATTTCGAAGCCGGCGGATGCCTGCCGGAAATCGTTCCCTTCCATGAGCAGGAGCAATTTCTTCTCGCCGGGTTCGATGTCGAGTTGTGCGGCTAACTTAATCGTATTCGTTATGGGGTGGCTGTGCCTGACTTTTTCGGGCGGAACCGATGTATGCTGATCGATTATTTGGAAGGGAAGGCTGGTATCGCCATCGAAAAGTACCAGCTTTTCAGCAGCAAGCAGCTTTTCTGGCACGGTGAAGGTGAGATAAACCAACTCATTTTCACGCGCCAATCCCGCTGTTTCTTCCACAATAAACACACGGTGAAATAACGGATTTGCGATGCTGAGTCCGCCTTTTTCCGGGGAAGTGGCGCTGTAGCTGGCTTTCTTTTTTTTGCCGGTTTGACCCAGTTTATAATTCAGAATGACTTTATATTTTGTCTTGTTTTTCCAGACATAATCGAGCCAAAAAGTTGTTTCGCCTTTTTTTAGCGGGGAGGCGTTATCCTGCTTATTGCCGGCTTGCAGGATGATGAACTGATCGAACGGTTCGCCGTTCAAACTCAGGCTTTCGAAGAATGTCGTATCTGCCGGTGAATCGAATGAGAAACATATTTTATAATGAGGTTCGGCAAGGTCAGGTGAGTGGAACATCAGTTGAGTGCCGCCGAAAGAAAGCAGGGGGATCGCCATTATCAGCAGTGAAAAAGCTTTTAATCTCATCTTTTGTTTCCTCCTTCCATTTCCTGTGATGTTTTGGTTTAAAAAGCATGCAGGCATCGCTCGGGCGAATGTACCGGGGAATTGTCCATGGATTGGTGCGGTCATTTTGAGCATCTTCAACGCTCCGCAGGGTACCGAAGCGATTTTCCAGCGGATGCAGCGCAATTTTCCCGTGAATGATTCGCCCTGTGAGTTATCATCCGTGTAGGCAATTTAAGATAAATTTCGGCAATGTCAAGTAAAAAATGCAGCGTGGGGTAATGCCTCAGATTCTGGTCCCCAAACTCCTGTTTGGGAATCCCAGAGGCTCTGGAAACCATCAAAAAAAACCAATAACTGTGAGCATTACCAGGAAATTCAACTTTTCTCTTGACTTTATTTCAGGAATCTGTTACAATTAAGGATGAAATTCAGCATGGATGATGGGGATTGAATCGTGAAAATGTTGCGCGCCGCTGTATTGAACATTTTATTAATCGCGCTACCAGTGACCGGAAAGCCGTATCTGAATGCACTCCTCGAGAGCATTTCAGCCGATTCCATGAGAAAGCACGTTTGCTTTCTCGGCGATGATTCTCTGCAAGGACGCGGCACCGGGACATTCGGTGAAGCACTGGCAGCGGATTACGTTGCTGCAAAATTCGACTCTTTCGGGCTGGAAGCCATCGGTGATAACCAGACGTATTTTCAACGAGTCCCGATGCACGGCAGCAAACCGCTTCCGGGATCGCGATTGGTGTCAATCAACAATGGGGATTCAATCGAATATGAATTAAAACGCGATTACCTGCTTTATCAATCGGGAGCGCAGACTTACATTCCCATGCCCGTGCCAGTCGTCTTCGTAGGCTATGGCATCATTGCCCCTGAATTCGATTACAATGATTACCAGGCGCTCGATGTGAGCGGAAAAATTGTTGTGTTCCTGTCTGGTGAACCGCATTCCGAGGACGCGGCTTATTTTAACGGTACACACCCCACGATTTACGCCTATCCCGAAGCGAAACAGCGAATTGCGATTTCAAGAGGGGCGAAAGGCAGCATCATGATCCCGGCGCCCAGGGAAGAATGCGGACGAAACTGGAAGTATTGGGTGAATACGTTTGCCTTTGAGGATGTCACGTTGGCTTATGCGGTCACTGCAAATTTGAGCATGGTGATGAATCCCAATGCCGCAAAGAAACTCTTCATTGACGCTCCGTTCAGCCTGGCTGATGTCTTCCGGATGGATGCCAATAACACGATTCGCAGTTTCCCTCTAAATGTGCAGATGTCTTTCAGGGGTAAATTTTTCCAGCATGATTTTTACAGTGCCAATGTAATCGGAAAGCTCGGTGGAAGGTTCAGAGAATCCAACGAATCATTTATTATTATTTCAGCGCATTACGACCACCTGGGCGTCGGTGCCGCAGTAAAAGGTGATTCGATTTATAATGGTGTTTTTGACAACGCAGTGGGTGTGGCGGCGATGCTGGAAATCGCACGCTCGTATGCCCGATTGGCAGAGCGGCCTCGGCGCTCGATCATCTTTCTGGCGACAACCGGTGAGGAAAAGGGGCTGTTGGGGGCAGAGTATTATGTGGATCACCCGGTTGTTCCGCTTCACAAAACGCTTGCCAACATCAATGTCGATGGGCTGTCGATGTTCGACAGGTTCAAAGATGTCGTGGGCGTGGGTTCGGAATACTCAACTCTCGGTAAGCTGCTGGTTGATGTAACCGGGAGGCTGGACATCGATGTTTCAGCAATTCCAGGGCAGTTTCTGGCGACCGAATCATACGCCCGTTCCGATCAAATCGCGTTCGCCAAAGCCGGTATCCCTTCAATTCTTATCGCTGAGGGCTTGCGCTACGAGAATTCATCTCCGGAGGCGGCTTTGAGTCGGATAATCGATTGGCAAACGCGGATTTACCATTCCCCATTCGATGATCTCAACCAGCCTATGGATTTCGAAGCTGCCCGACAACACTGTCAAATCATTTGTGCATTTTGCTATGAATTGGCGAATAGCAACTTTCACCCGGAATGGAATCCTGGCACGCCATTCATCAATGAGCGTTTGCGCTCAATTGCCGAAAGACGGTGATCCTGAATCGATACGATGGCTTTGTGAATTCGAGTCACGCTCCCTCTGTGCGTAGAAATGTGAGAATTGATTGCTCTGTCTGGTGGAAGATAATGACACCGATAATCCTTCAGGTGCTGCTTCGCAAGCTCCAGCCTGGGAGCCAAAAAGGCATTCTAAACCATGAAAAGAACCTAAAATGAGCCATTACATGACGCCCATAAAATCAGCTTGTTTTTTATCTCTGTTGCTTCTATCGTGCAGCCGGTTTCAGCAAGCTCAACCTACGATTATTCGACTGAAGGGCTCGGATACCATGCAGATTTTGGGAGCGCGTTGGGCTGAATCGTATATGAAGCTCAAGCCCAAAGTTTCAGTATACGTAGAAGGCGGAGGCACTGCTACCGGTGTTCGGGCACTGCTCGATGGCGAAGCCGATGTTTGCACCGCATCAAGACCCCTGCGCGCGATTGAAGCCCGGTTGCTGGCAGAAAAATACGGCTACCTGGGAATCCGGCACTTGGTTGCCAAAGATGCCCTGAGCATTTATGTCCATCCGCAGAATCCCGTGCAAAATTTAACGGTGGAACAATTGAAGCACATTTTCACCGGTAAAATAAATCTCTGGAATCAGCTTGGCGGAAATGACGACGCGATCCGGGTTTTGATACGTTCGCCGAATTCCGGGACTTATTTATATTTCAAGGAACATATACTTGATGGTGAAGCCTATTCACCGCAGGCGCAAACGATGACGACCACATCGGCAATCGTCGATGCCGTAGCAAATAATCCGGCTGCAATCGGTTATGGCGGGATTGTGTATGGCTCGGAGGTGATCCATTGCAAGATAGAGAATATCGCCCCGACTGACGCTACGGTGCGAAATGATAGCTATCCCATCATTCGATATTTGTACCTTTATACGATAAATACCCCGCGGGGGCAGGTGAAGTCGTTTATCGATTGGGTATTGACCGATGGGCAGAAAATCGTTCAACAAGTGGGATATATTCCGCTCTGGGAGGAAAATTAGCATGCAATGGCTAAAAGAAATTAAAAATTGAAAATTAAAAATTAAAAATTGAAAATTGAAGATGAACGGGCAATCAATCCGATGATCGGGGTGCTGCCCTCGGGAGTTTATTTATGAGGAAGATTGATGTCTTCCCCCTTAAAACATGCGGGAGTAACAATTTTTGCCTGATCCAATTCATTCTTTTAAATAGGTTTTCGGATAGGCTCGAAGGTACTGCATCCTCCCCATGGATTCGCTTCAACCTCCTTGGAGTGTGGAACCTCCTGTTGCGCAGAGAAAACAGCTTGCATTGACATTCCTGTCATGCATTTTGACATACTCGTATGCTGTCGCCCGGTTCTAAAATTGCGGATCCGGAGCGATTGCAGATGTATTGAATCCCTGGGCAATCAGCCACACAGATAAAACCAGTTCATTCAAGCCAACGATAGGTCCCAAAATCAGCATAACCCTCATCGTCGCAGCAAGACCGAGCATTGCACCCGGCACGCCTGCTATAACCTGAATTTTATTTGCGTAAGCAGAAGTCAGGTAATCTGTAGCATTTAGAATGGGCTCGTAAATCGCGATACCACAAATTCAACAACCATGGCAAATATAAACAGCGCGCCAACAATTTTAGCTGTTTTTTTGTTTGCGTCCATTCTTAAGCTCCTCTATAGACTCAAAAGCGATTAGTAAAATATCTGGGAGCTCACATGATCACACAGAATCACAATCAAAAACCAGCAAATCGCAATACGGGATTGCGCTTCGAAAGCTGCAATATGATTACACAAGTTGTGGCAATTCGCTTCAGCGAATGATACAATCAATGACCAGCTTTAAATGCATTGCTGCTGCACTTGCCATTGGTTTGCTTATCATGGCGATTTTGGCTTGAAATTATCGATGTTATCACCAAGCCCAAGCCGATGCCGATTAAAATACATGCAACGAATGCCAGAGGATTTTCTTTCAAAAAGAAAAATCCGGCACCGATACCTATAAGTAATGATCCACCAATCGCCCACGTGCTCCTGTCGCTTCTTTTAGCAGTGTTATCCATTTTTCCGCTTTTCGTAATTTTTTTATCGACCTATCATAGATTGAGTTCTGCATTGAAATCAACGCAGTCGAACTCATCCACTCATCAGTGACGCTTACAAAGTTGTTTCAGGCATTCCGATCATGATCTATCGTGATGACAACCTTTCCCCGGGCATGTCCTTTTTCATAGTATCGGAGAGCTTCACCGACTTCGCTCAATGGGTAATGCCGATCGATTACTGGTTTCACTTTGCCGGCTTCGATCAATTCTTTCATGAAAATCAAATCGTTCCGGTCTGGTCTATGGTACAGATTACACAGCTTTTTCCCCCCGGATTTTGAAATAATCGATCCCAGGAGCGTCGCTTGCATAATCTGTTTCATAGAGCCTCCCGCCATGACATAAATTCCTGTGGGACTTAATGCGCGCTTGTAATCGAAGATCGAGCGATCTCCCGCAGTGGCGAAGATCAGATCGTAGAGCTGTCCGCTCTGGGCAAAATCTTGCTGAGTGTAATCTATGATATGGTCGGCGCCGATAGAGCGCACCAGTTCCAGGTTTTTCGTGCTGCATACACCTGTCACTTCCGCCCCGAATGCTTTGGCAATCTGCACGGCAAACGTCCCGTTACCGCCGGACGCACCGTTGATTAAAACCTTTTGCCCAGCCTTTGTCTTTCCTTTGTCACGAAGTCCTTGCAGAGCAACGAGCGCTGCCTGCGGGACTGCTGCCGCTTCTTCAAACGAGATATTAGCCGGTTTCGGGGCTAATGTGTTCACGGGCACTGACACATACTCGGCATAAGCGCCAAAACCACACGAGGAACTATCGCCGAACACCTCATCCCCCGGCTGAAACTCTTTCACGTTTCTGCCAAATGCCACGACACGTCCTGCGATGTCACCTCCGGGTACTTTGTCTTTTGGCTTTAGCAGCCCGGACCACATGCGACTTATGAATGGCTCACCTGCCACCAAAACCAGGTTTCCATAATTCACAGATGAAGCATGCACTTCCACCAGGACTTCATCGTCGCGCGGGACAGGTCTGGGTATTTCTTCGAGCCTGAGAACGTCGAGTGATCCGTATTTTGTGTATACAATCGCTTGCATGAGCAATCTCCTGGATTGTTTTTCAGGTCAATTATAGAATCGTTTAACGACATGGTATCCGCTTTGTAAGGAAGAGCGCCAGTTTCCGATCAGTGAGAATCCACGGTCAGGCACCAGATGAAAGCAGCGTCGCGAACTGTTTTCAGGTTCCTTCGGGCAAGGAATTGCAGGTAGGTAATAATTATATTTCTAAAAATCAAGGAAAATATTACAGCCAGTGCAATCCCCCAGTGACTGGTTCTCAAACCCCTGTTTGGGAACCCTGGGGGCATTGCAAATCATGAAAAGCACCAATAACAAAGCCATTACGAATTTTTTCAACCTTTTCCTTGATTTTTTTCCGGCTGTGCGCTATATTAGCACATCTGAAAAATGGTGATGCAAATTAGTGCTTCTCATCATGAAACGTATGGCAAGCGCATCGTTGATGAGAATTACTTAACAGGCGACTTCAGCAACCAGAACCGGAATAATAAGGCTCAATTTCAGGCTAGTTCGGATTAAATCAAGTCCGATAATCACATCTAATTTTGCAGGAGAAAAACGATGAGCAAAGCTGCCAACTTCCTTGAAAAGCACATTGTCCCGACGTTGACCGTACTCAGTGAAAACCGCTATTTATCTGCAATTCGCTCCGGAATGGTGGTAACAGTTCCGTTTACGATTATTGGCAGCGTGTTTATCATTATCAGCTTCCTCCCGATTGGCGGCTGGGAAAATATCATCGCGCCATACAAACAGCTCTTGCAAATCCCTGTAACCGCTACCTTTGGTATGCTTTCGGTCATCGTCTGTTTCTCAATTGCATTTGATCTGGCACAGCAGGAAAAAATAGAACCAGTAATGAGCGCCATTCTCGCCACGATGATTTTTATGCTGATCCAGGTCAAAGTCGAGGATTTGACGCTCAATATGGATAACCTGGGTTCCGCCGGGATTTTTACTGCGATTATCATCGCCTTCATTACGGTTGAGGTGCAAAAATTTTTAATCAATAAGAATCTGGTGATCACGCTTCCCAAAAACGTTCCGCCGATTGTGGCGGACTCGTTCCTGTCGCTTACACCATTGTTTTTCCTGATGACCACATTTTGGATCATCCGCTACGTGCTGGGCGTTGACATCAACGGGTTGGTGCAGATGGCGTTTCAACCGGTGGTTTTCGCGCTAAACACGCTGCCAGGTATCCTGGTGTACGCATTCATGGTCACGCTCCTGTGGTCGGTGGGCATCAACGGCGATAATGCGATGGATGCCATTGTCGCACCGATTTTTCTGCAATATCTCACGATGAATGTTACCGCAATGACGCAGGGCGAACCCCTGCCCTACATCACCGCTTACGGTTTCTTCACCTCATTTGTCAATGTAGGGGGAACCGGCGCCACGATTGCGCTGGCGCTGATTATGATCAATTCAAAAGAACCGGGATTCCGGAAAATCAGCCGGCTCTCGCTGCCAACGCAGATATTTCAGATCAACGAACCGATTTTCTACGGCTTCCCGATTGTGCTGAATCCGATCTTCATGGTTCCCTACATCCTCAATGCGCTGATGTTGACCACCACAACTTATCTGCTAATGGATTGGGGCTTTATCTCGAAACCGGTGATCAATGTCCCCTGGACCACACCGCCGATTATCGGGCACTATCTCGTCTCCGGTGCTGACTGGCGGGCTGCGGTCTGGGGTGCAATTTCGATTCTCCTGGCAATGGCAGTGTATTATCCCTTCGCTAAAGTCGCCGAAAAACAACGGCTCAAAGCCGAACAGGAGGGCACGGCGCACGAGTAGAGCGGTTCCTCCCTATCGCCGTCAAGCTAAACATCTAAGCTTAAGAATTTAAATTATTTATTTTGTAAATATTCCTTCATCCTTTTTGCTCTCACCCTGAGCCTCTCCCAGCGGGAGAGGGAACTCCCTTCTCCCGCCAGGGGAAGGATTGGGGATGAGGGCAGAGGATTTCTGTACATCCTCAGCGAGTCTGCTTTTTCACCCGTAGCGGCGAACCGTTCCGCTCACCATGAATTTCTAAATTTAATAATTATCAATGGAATATGCGAAGCTTCATCGGGTGCAATCCCAAAATTACCGTAGAAAAAAGTTGATTTAAATTTATAATTTTTATAAAA
>JAFGMA010000278.1 GCA_016927835.1 Candidatus Zhuqueibacterota bacterium
AAGAATTTAATTTATTATAGTTAGACTATCATATATAATTTCAAGAGCCTTGGTCTACATTATAGCAGGTCAGGTGTTCTGAAATTATATCTATTGCCGTTGAGGTCTGAAGTTAGAGTTAAGATTGATTCAGGCAATAGAAAACCTTTTCAACCAGGATTCTTCAGATGGCAATAACGATTCATCCTCATGCTTTTGATCGAATGGAGGAAAGAGGCGCCAAAAAGGAAGAGGTATATGCTACGGTTGAGGGGGGTGAAAAATTTGCTGCCAAATTTGGACGTACTGGATTTAGAAAAAATTTCTTGTTCGATGCGCAATGGCGTGGAAAGCATTTTTAAATTAAACAAATTGAAGCAATTGCGGTAAGAGAAAATGAGGATTGGATTATCATCACGTCATTACCCGGTTTTTTAATTGAAATTCTGGAGTTCCAATCATGCAATTATCTTATGATCCTAGATATAATATTGCTTACCTTAGATTTCAGCCCAAAAGGGGTGAAGTCGAGGCGATCAAGCTTAGCGATAAAATTATTGTTGATTTGGCAGCGGATGGTCAAATTTATGGTATCGAGCTATTGAACGCCAATAAGCAGTTAAAAGGCGAAGACATGGTAAAATTCCTGTTTTTGAATGAGGCAACTGGCGAGAAGGCTGAATTTGAATTGTGACTATGAATCTTGCAGATACCAGTTTGCTAATTCTCCTTAAAATCAGAGGATGGATTGTTCTGACAGCGGGAGTGCCCGAGGTACCCAATTAGCATCTCAGTACAGGAACGAGAAAAAATAAAGTGATAATTTATGGAAAAGGAAATAGAAGTCTGGTATGATCAAGAGGGAGATTACCTTGAGTAATGTTTGAAAAAAAGAAAGGCTATTTCCGCGAAACTGATGAAGATTCGGTAATGGAGAAATTAGATGAAGATGGCAATATAATCGGTTTTTCCATATTAAAAGTGAGTGCATTAAAGGGACAAAAACCGCTTTCCATTATTCTCAAAAAGCAAGCTGCCTGATTATTGATGAATCTGTGTATTCATTCTAAAATTTATATCAGCACCTCTTTGCCGATAGCCGAATGAATGCCCTATCTGCTTGTTCTTGAATACTTTCACCCGGGAAGCCTTCGGGCATGAAAGAATTTATATTCATTTTCACAAATTGCTGCCTTTCAGACCAGCTTTAAGTAAATCCAAATCTCCGCGTCCTCATTTCAAAGCCGTTAACTTTCCCTCTTCAATTTTAATTCCGCAGCGATGTCTCTCCACATTTCGCCCTCCGAAGTCAGGTTGTGGCTTACCATCACACAAATTAACGTCTTGCCTGAAAGCAACCGAACGTGACAAGTGCGGGTGATTCATACCGGAAATATTGCCGGCTTGACTTTTGTCAAGGATATCTGCTCAGTATTTGCTTATCTTATGCAAAATCGCAGCGTTGGATTAGTCGACTTTAGCGTTAAACAAGGAGCGTTTTTGATGAAACGAAAAATCATTCAAATTGATGAAGAGCTTTGTAATGGATGCGGTAATTGCATCACCGGTTGTTCCGAAGGGGCGTTGGCGCTGGTGAATGGCAAGGCAAAATTGGTCAAGGAAAATTTTTGCGATGGATTTGGCGATTGCGTGGGAACCTGCCCCACTGGTGCATTAACCATCGAGGAGCGTGAGGCTGATTCATTCGATGTTGGGGCAGTTAAGACTCATTTGTTGGAAACGCAGGGAATTGAGGCGGTGTGGCGCATGGAAGAAGCGCAGCAGAAGCATGTTGCGGTTCAGCAGGAGCAGTACGACCATATCGGCTGCCCGGGCTCGCTGCACCGGACGCTGGAAGCTGCGGAACCAGCACATTCGTCAGCAGCGGACGATGACTTTGAGGGCACGCAGTCGGAGTTGCGCCAGTGGCCCGTGCACTTTCGCCGGGTTCAACCCGGCGCCCCGTTTTTCAAAAATAAAGAGCTGGTTTTGATGAGCACTTGCGGTCCGCTCGCGTCCGCCCGGGTGCACCAGCGCTACCTTCGCGGGCGCAGTGTGATCGTCGGCTGCCCAAAACTGGATGACACCTGCTCGTATGCCGCCAAATTGGCTGATATCCTGAAAGAGACCTCCATCCCCGGCGTAATCATCGCCCGCATGGAAGTGCCTTGCTGCGGCGGGCTGACTATGATAGCCAGTCAGGCACTCGACTTGTCGGGAAGAGCGAATATCAGGCTTCAGGAGCATATTATTGGCATCGATGGATCTGTTAAAAAGGTCAGGCAAATCGCTCAGGTGTCCGATCGAAAATTGCCTTTGCCAAAATGATTGCCCGCACGCGGTGCATCCGGAATCACAGAAATCCATCGCATTTCGCCCGATCTGGCGCCTTGAAGATCATCCAGTTCTAACAGCGCACGAACGAAGCGCCTATCGGATGATATTGTAAATCGCTTTAAAATCCCGCTCCATGCTTCTGAGGATGGGGATATCGGTGAAGCTGGCGATTTCTCGAAGCGCCAGCGGGGAACTCGAACATAGCCCGGAAATCGCATCGGGAATCAAATCGAACGATGATTTCAGCACCTGGAGCCCGCCTACAATTCCGGCGGCATCGACACCGCAAAATACCAGCTTGTGAATGCGCGAACGCACTTCGGGGCATTGCAGCAGCATGGCGGTTTCGCGCTGGAAGATGCCATCGGCAAATTCAAGCACGAGGTAGTTTTTGGGATCGTTCCCGTATTTCATGTCAACCCCGTGAAAAATGCGCTTCAGGTCTTCGAGTTCCAGCATATAGGTTGACGGAAATCCGAAATAGGAGAAATCGGCGATATGCTGCGCCCCGCAATCCTGCATCAACAGGATGTCCTTCAGGCTCGAGGTTCCCGTGATTTTGGCTGCCCGCACGATTTTCCCGATCGATGAAAACGCATAGCAGCAGGCGGCGGCAGCACGACTTTTACCGGAATTCATGCTGGTTCCGATGCAGAGGATCACCCTGGCGCCAGGACCATTGCGTTCGGTCTTTTTCGGGCGGATCAATACATAATCTCGCGTATTCACCACGTTTCCGGCATCATCAGCGACATACCCCAGCAAGCGCACCTTTGTGGGCGAACTGATAAGCTCGTTGTGGCACTTCATTTCCCCGACAAGCCCGCTGCGGGCGATTAAGTCGACCATTTCACTCGGCGCCTGCGGGACAAATCCTTCGAATTGATCCGGTGCATAGCGGGTGCCGAATACGAACACGGCGCGCGTGCGATCGTGAATCGTGTGTATTCGCGCCGACACGCTTTCCAGCGTGGTATGATGTCCGAGCAGACTGACTTCCCCATACATCAGATCACCCATCTCAGGCGTGCGCTCAGGTAACTGAATGTATTGCTTGATGAGTTTATTCGGTGCGGAAAACGCCGCACTGGGGATGATACAATTCTGTTTGATTTTTTTCATAGGTTTTGTTGATTACCTGGTAATGTGGTTCCTTTTTGTTGAATTTTCAGTGGCACTATCGAGCAGCACTTTTCTTTCATCCATAGCAGCTTGAATTGGGCGTCGTGTTTTCCTTATTCAGGTTGGTTTCCATGATTAAACTAAAAAAAGTGTTCCGAATTTAATTGCGAAGTTTTTGATTGCAATGGAACACTTTTTTGATGCGGGCATTTTATTAAAATAATTGGTTGCAGATATTTACTTATTAGTTGCTCATAAATAACCTAACTATTTTTGGTTGAATTACAACATTAAGAATGATATTCCGATAATTTTTCAAATCATATAAC
>JAFGMA010000279.1 GCA_016927835.1 Candidatus Zhuqueibacterota bacterium
AATCTCAGCCGTTTTATTAGGGGATTGCTTCGGCAAAAAACGCCTCGCAATGACAATTTTTCGAGTTTTCGGACGGACACTAGCTAAGTGCTTTGTTTTATAAATACGTTGACTATGCAAAAGATATTAAACAGGATAACAGGATGGACCAGATAAATAATATCCTGTTTATCAATGATATGATAGCTCCGATTCATTTTCTGATCACCAAAGTTGATGATGAGACCAACATCTTTTCCAGTTACAATTGGGGTGTTCACCAACTGAACTTCATGAGCTTTAGCGACTCTTCGAATCGGTTTCAATTCTAAAATAACTATATCCTCAACGACCACATCCGCTAAAAACTCTCCGACAATCTCATTGTTATAAAATGTTAGGCAATGATATTTATTTTGATTTACTGGATTTATATCTTAGTTAATCCTGTTTGTCATATAAATCCTGTCTAAAATTTTATGTCACCGTAATTATGAAAGGAGCTACTAAGCACCGGAATAGCTCCGATGCTTAGCCTTGTAAGAGGAAATATGGATTCGCTCCGTGGCAGGCTTACTTATGCCTGCAATTTTTATTTCATCAGGATCATCTTCCGGCTCTGCTTGAAATCGCCCACCTGCATCGTGACCACATATACCCCGGACGGCACGCGTTGCCCGAGCGTGTCCGTACCATCCCAGATGACTTTGTGCGTGCCCGGCGCCTTATTTTCTGCCACCAGTGTTTTCACCAAACGTCCCAACATATCATACACTTTGATCACGACGAAATGATGCTGCGTTCCCCGGGGCAGGGTATAAGAAATTTCGGTTGTCGGATTAAAGGGATTGGGATAATTTTGGTGCAGTTCAAATCCCTTGACCAGTGCTTCTGTCGCGTGTTGGTCATCGACAGCGGTGGGATCCGGATCCGAATAAAATGCGGTATACGGTGTCAAGATACTGAAACGAATACTCAATTCAATGATGGCATCCACGAGTTCCTGAATTTCACCGTAAATCTCAATCTGTTCCAGCAGGTAATCGATCTTGGCTTTTGCCCATAATCGCGGTACAAAGCGGCAGCCGCCGATGGTGTCGGCAAATACGACAAAATTCGAATAGCTGACCGGTCTGCCTCGGATTTTGCCATTGAGCGTGATATCGAAGTCGCCGCTATTCGAGTAAAGCCCCATTTCTAAAACCTGGCTGCCCCAGAACAAATCGGGCAGGGATTTCGGAAAGCGTTCCCATGAAAGAAGCCCCGGAATATCGATGGATAAATCGGTCAAAATCGGTTTCGTAATTCGTTTGAAATGATCGCTCACCATCAGCGCGATACTGTCATCAGCGGTAATGTAAGTGGCATACCCGCCATTTTCCCTGCCAAGATTATCCAGCAGCACCTCACTGATTTCATCACCGATGCCGAACGGGAAAATATGTACATTTTTAGTATTGGCATTGGTCGCATTGATGACAATTTTTTCGATATTGGTCTCACCCCAGGTGGGATAGCCGTCGGTGAGGAAGAGCAGCGTATTCAGCGAGGTATCGCCAAAAGATTGATTCAGCGAAGTTTGCAGGGCATCGTTGATCGCGGTGAGTCCCGATGCGGATAATTGGCGCACATACTCCCGCGCATCTTCAATGTTGTCATCCGACGCCACAACCAGATCCTCCCGGAAGCTTTGCACATGGGTTCCGAAGGAGACGATATTGAACATATCGATAGGCAACAGGTGATCGATGAAGCTGTTCAGCGCCAGCTTGAGCTGTTGTAATCGGGTTCCCTTTTCCATGCTCGAGGAAACATCAGCGGTGATGATGATATTTTTCGGTATCACTTCATCATCATCCACGGAATCGGGCGGCGTAATCCACAGCGCGTAAAAAGAGTCCTCACCAAACGAGTCGGCGACTGTCGGGGTGTAGGTGAGCACGTGCACATCCACATTTTCCCGGACCGTTTCGAATTCGAGAATAAAATCTTTATCCGGGATAAAATTCTCATCGCCGAAAAGGATGTTATAAGCGTTCTCCGAGATTTGCGTGATGCGCGTTGCAGTCGATTGCTCGTGCGACGGCGAACTCAGGTATTTGATCGGCGACTGACTGCTAATATCAACATTGAGCAACACTCGCTCCAGCGGTTTTGGCGATAGCGCGGTGGTATTCAGGTAAAATTCATAAGAAATTTTGTGAAAATCATAAGCTAACAACTCGGTATACGTGATTTCGAACCGCACGTCCGAGTTGGGATTGATGGGCGCAATATTCAACCGGAACAGGTTATCGCCCAGGTATTGCAGCAACGCCGGATCGAGGTACTGCCGGATTTTGTTATTGTAATCCTTGATTGCCTGCTGGAGCTCGCGTATTTCGGCAACCCAGCGCTGCCCGTTGAACCAGTAAACCAGTTCTGTGATCACCGCACCATCGGGCAGGGGAAAGACGAAAATGGCTTCGACCAGATCGTTCATATCATTATGAAAGGTTTGATCGATATGGGTGACCGCGATTTGACCTTCTATTAGCACATCGGTATCAACGTTCTTGATCCACATTTTCTGATATGTTTGATTGCTGCGAAGCCGACGCGAAAAAAGCGCTCCCACAGACAACGCCTGACTCGACCAGACGGCCAACAAAAATAGAATTCCCCAGTACGAGCTTTTAATTTTCCGGAACATGATAAGCCTCCATTGGATTTGTTAACGCGTGCACCAACTTTGTCATTGACCTTTTAAAGAATTCACATCAGGCAAAATCAAAATTGATACCAGAGCAAATCCGTTAATCAGTGGCTTGTGGCGTACGATGAATAAAATATATCGGCAAAATTTGCAGGGCGAATGCAGAATGTGCATGTGGCTGAGCAGAGTCGCAGGGGGCATTAAGAGTTTCGAATGTGAAAACAGAGCTGCACGTAGCTATTTTTCAATCGAATCCGGATCGATTTCCTTCAATTTATATTGCAACCAGCGCAATGAAACGCCCAGTGCGGCTGCTGCCTGCATTCGATTGCCACCAAATTGCTTCAAGGCATTAACGACGAGTTTTTTCTCCATTGATTTCAAATTCAAATCAGTTGTTTCGAGCAAATCGGTTTGTGCCAGCGGTATATTTGCCGGAGCGATTGCATCTCCTTCGGCGAGAACCAGCGCCGCCTGAATCATATTTTCCAGTTCACGTATATTCCCGTGCCAGGGGTGAGATCTGAGCAACTTCATGGCATCCGTGCTGATCGTATTCACATTTGGATTCAAACGCTGCGCATATTTTTTCAGGAAATAGTTCGCCAGCAGAATGACATCTTCGCCGCGATCACGCAATGGCGGAAGCGAAATCGTGATCACTTTGAGCCGGTAAAACAGGTCTTCGCGAAAACGCCCGGCTTTCACTTCTTCCGCCAGGTTTTTGTTGGTTGCCGACAACAGCCGCACATCGATCTTTCGCACCGCCGTGTCGCCAACCGCTTTGATTTCACCCTCCTGCACCACGCGCAGCAATTCGGTCTGAAGCGCAAGGCTGATATCGGCAATTTCATCGAGAAAAAACGTGCCGCCGTGTGCAATTTCAAATAGTCCTTTTTTGTCCTGAATAGCGCCGGTGAACGCGCCCTTTTTATGACCGAATAACTCACTTTCGAGCAGCGAATCCTGCAACGCACCGCAATATTGCGCCACAAAGGGCTTATTACAACGCGGGCTGTTGGCGTGAATTGCCCGAGCAACCAGTTCTTTCCCGGTTCCGCTCTCACCCTCGATCAGCACCGTCACATCCGAACGCGAGACTTTCTGCATCAGGTCGAACACGTGCTTCATTGCTGCACTTTCGCCGATTATTTCTTTGAACGGATACAGCTTTTCAATATCCCGTTTGAGGCTGATATTTTCATGTTGCAACGTCTGGTACAACCGGGCGTTTTCAATCGCGATGCCGGCATGATTGGCAAACGCTTCGAGAAATTCCAGACTCGACTGGGTAAACATCTTCCGATTTTTTGTACTGTCAACATAGATCACGCCGATCATCTCTTCGCGGATTTTCAGCGGGACGGCTGCCACCGATCGCACTTTCAACGCCACCACGCTCTTTGCATCCTTGAAACGGGGATCTTCCAGGGCATCGTGCGACAGAATGCACTGCCGGGAATCGAGCACCTTGCGCACCACGCTGCTGGGTATCTGCATCAAATCGTGGGCGCTGGATTCTGAAATATTACGCGGCGCCACAACTTCGGCAGGGATCCGGTTCTCATCGAGCAACAGGATGAAACCGCGTTCCGCCGATAGCGCCTTGATGGCTATATCCATGATGTCGGCTAATAACGAATTCGGTTCGCGCAATGAATTGATCTCTTTGCCAATCTCATGCAGCGCCTTGAATTGGTTCTCTCGAATGTCAGCGATTTGTTCTAGCAAAAAGTCCTCTTTTGATAAAATGGAAACCTGAAACGCATCGAATTGAGGTGAAAAGCCAGCCGCAAAATAGTAACGCAATTTCAGAGAGTTTCAGAATGCAGGCGAGATATATTGACTTTGCGAATGCTCAGGTTCTGGGTAACAGCCAATCCTGAACCTTGAAGGCTGAACCCTTCAACCTGAATAGTTGCTTGACTTTTATAAAAGGAACTGCAAAATTAACAGCCCGATTTGGCTTACCCGTCTGCTTTCCAGCATGAATATACAAAATAATGGATCGATTTTCAACTTTTTAATTGACAATATGGCTTTAATATATTATACTTATAATTATTAATTTATTGCGTTTCAAGTGCAAGCAAATTACGGAGGGTCAGATTCATGGGAGAACTGGAAACGGTATTCAAGACGAATTTTGGAACGATTGATTGGATCATCGTATTTGTATACATCTGTATTCCGGTTGTTATCGGTATCTGGGTTCGTAAGTACATCACCCAATTGAGCGATTTTCTGGTTGCCGGGCGATCATTGCGCCTGTTTCTCGCGATTGCCACCATGACGGGCACGGAACTGGGACTGGTGACAGTGATGTACAATTCGGAGCTGGGCTTCAAACATGGCTTTTCAGCGTTTCATGTGGGCGTAATCGAAGCCATCTGCGTGCTGGCGATCGGCTTGACTGGTTTCATTGTTTATAAATTGCGGCAAATGGAGATTATGACCATACCCGAATTTTACGAGAGGCGCTTTGGCAAACGGACACGCATCATTGGCGGCACGATTCTGGCGCTCGGGGGAATTCTCAATATGGGGTTGTTCCTTCAGGCAGGTGCCCGTTTCATGATGGGCGTTACCGGCTACGCCAATGCAGCCGGCGCAAAAGTTTTTATGTCCGTTATGTTAATCATGGTGCTGATATACACCGTCTACGGGGGTATGATATCAGTTGTGCTGAATGATTTTCTGCAATTCGTGGTGTTATCAATCGGAATGATCGTCGGTTCCTATTTCGCTATCAGTGCAATTGGCTGGGATAAATTGTTTGAAATCCCGAAAGCCGTCAATAACCAGTCCTGGTTCAGCCCGGTAGCTGAAGGTTCAGATTTTGGATCGATCTATGTGCTGTTTATGGTCATTGTCAGCCTGTCGGCGGCGGCGCTCTGGCAGTCCGGAACCATCCGTGCGCTTTCAGCTAAATCTCCGAAAATCGCCAAACAGCTCTATGCATGGAGTTCGATCTCTTATCTTGCCCGGCGTATCATTCCCATGTTGTGGGGCATTTGCGCGTTTATTTTCTTTTCGCACATGCTGATTCCGAGCACTGAAAAAGCTGTAATTGGGGTTTTCCAGGGCGCGGAACCATTGAAAAGCCCGCAATACGGAATGCCGATTTTCATCGGGAAAGTTATCGGTACCGGATGGCTGGGGCTGTTGGCTGCCGGGATGTTCGCGGCATTTATGTCAACGCATGACAGCTATCTTCTCTGCTGGAGTTCGGTGATCACGCAGGATATTGTGTCACCACTGAGAAAAAAGGGATTGTCCGATAAAAAACGCATTCTCATCACACGGATCAGCATCGTCGTTATCGGCTTGTTTCTGCTTATCTGGGGACTCTGGTTCGAAGCGCCGGTGTCGCTATGGAATTACATGGCAGTGACCGGCACGATCTATCTTGCCGGCGCATTCACCGTGGTTGTTGCCGGACTCTACTGGAAAAAAGCCAGTTCAACCGGCGCCATCATCGCCCTCTTCGCCGGACTAATCGCGGTGTTGGGCATCGGACCCTGGACGAATATTGACAAAGCTTTTAAGCTTGATGAAAAATCTTTCATAAGCCTGAATGCGAAAGGTGCGCCGCCGGAGATCGTGAATAAGCTTAAAGAACTGGAGAATGAAATCATTTTAGGCAAAGAGAATTTTATAGAGGCAATTGAATCCAGGATTGGGAAAGAACAAGCGCCAACGTATGATTCGTTAATAATCGCATGTGCTAAGCAGGGGATACGGTACTCTATCACCGAACAATCAATGCTTGACCTGAAAAGCAAAAAGCTTCCTGATAATATTATACAGAAATTGGCACCAATTCAAAACAAGATCTTCGTTGGAAAAGAAAATTTTATTGAAAATATTAATATCCTTATGGATAAAAATGAGCATCCTCGGTACCGCTCTTCAATAATTTTATGCGCTGCGGATCGGGTTCCCTGGTACCTGACGGATAAATTCATCGGCGTGGCAACCTTCTTCATCGCATTTGCCGGAATGATTTTCGGTTCGCTTTTATTTCCGGATAAAAATAAATCAGCGGAGGCTCGATCATGATTTGGGAAATTATTTGGAAATTTATACTGCTTTTTACCCTGTCAGTTTATTCAATCCTGGTTGTCATTGTTTTCTTTGGCGGAATTAAAAACATCCGGGAAATGTTCATTGATTTGAAATCACAATCGCAAGGGCAGAAATAGCATCTTGCCGGTCCGGAAATTGAATCTCCGGGTGCCTTGATGGAAATAGATTTTGGAGGTGGGATAAAGCAAGTTGCCCATTTAAATCTCGTAAGTGGCTATTACTACAACGTTAAGTTACCAAAATTTCTCTAACGCAGAGGCGCAGAGAACGCTGAGACCCGCAGAGGTGAATCAGAAATTCCGGACTTGAATAAAACAGAGAAATAATTCGGAAAATGTTTTTTCAATTTTTACGGCAAAATGCGCCTGTTTGATAAAAGCAGAGGCAGCTTTTAAAAATTCTCTGCGAAACTCTACACCTCTGCGTTAAAATCAAAGCGTGGCGGATGCTACATTTTGATATCAATTTAACGTTGCAGTACTATTTATCGGAATTATTTTTAAGCAAAATGTCCAGGTTATTTTATCTCACCTTCTAAATAACCTGAATCCGCAACATCAAATTCAAACCTTTGGAAAACGCAATGCAGATTTCGAAAGGCGTTATCCTCAGATCATTTGCGGGTGTTTCCCTCGAAATCGCCAGTCTGGTAATCGAGGCGAACGGCAGGCGCATTCTGATCGATCCCGGTCGAAACGAGCAAACAACCACGCCACAGCAATTGCTGCCATTGTTTGAAACCGAAAAGCTCGATGCCATTGTTCTCACCCATTATCACGGCGATCATTCGAATCTGGTCGCTGATATTTTAAAAACCGGTGCGTTTAACGGACCGGTTGTGGGGCACGCCGCCACGGTGGATATTTGCAAGGTGTATTACAACCTGCATGAGTCAGCAAACAATGAATTCATCGGGCTGGCATACGAGACGCAAACCGAGTTTTTGCCGGGCATTTCACTCGCGCTTTACGATGCGGGTCACGTTTTGGGCTCATCCATCCTGTACTTCACTATCGATGATAAAACACTCGTTGTCACCGGCGACCTCGGGGCAGGCTATCTGCCGATCGTGCGTGATCCGGCGACGGCACTGCCTCAAAAGCCCATCGATTTACTCGTCACCGAAGCCAAGCAGGCGGGGCAGCAGCGGGAAATCGATCTGGAGCAAACGCCGCTGGGGGACATCATTTATCGCAAGCTTCAGGATTGTTTTTTATTCGATGATGGCAGCGTTTTGATTTTTGCACCGCTGGTGCAGATTCCGGTGCTGCTTTATTGTCTGAATTATATTTTCAATAACGCGGCGTATGCCGGAACCAGTGAAAAAATCACCGCGGTTTATCTCGATCCGCAGCCAAAACTGCTGGAGTTGCTCCGGATTTTTGAATCTCATGAATCGCTGCTTGATCAGGATGATGCCGAATATGTGCCCGGGGACCAACACCATTTCCGTTTCGGCAAATTGAGAATTGCGCTGCCGGAAGGGCGTCATATCCGGCGGTCAATCATCATTACACCCAACCGCGATGTCTTTGTCCATTATTTCAAGCTGCTTCGGCAATCAGTTAAAAATGATGTGCTGCTGCTGAATCAAAATATTTTTTCCGTGCTCAATCAGCACATCCGCTTGATCGACAGCCGCTGCGATATGCAAATCAAGCGTCTCCCGTTTTTGCATTATCATCCGGATCAGCGCGAGTTGACTGCCTGGTATAAGCAAATTTCAAGAACAATTGGCATCGAGCGCCTGCTGCTTTACCACTATTATCGGGGCAGCTTCGCACACAGCATCAAGCAACATCTGCTCGAAAAAGTCGGGGGGCAAATTGACCTGATACATAAATTGGTTAACGATCGAGCGTTGATTTAAATATGCGATGAAAGGAAATCGATATGGCGAATGCAACTTTTGATGTGATTGTTATCGGCGCCGGACCCGGCGGATATGTCGCTGCCATTCGCGCTGCGCAACTGGGGATGACGGTAGCCTGCGTTGAACGCGATAATTTGGGAGGAATTTGCCTGAATTGGGGGTGCATTCCGACGAAAGCCCTTATCAGGAGCGCCGAGGTTTTTTCGCTCTTTCAACACAGTAAAAATTTTGGGCTATCCGTTGAAAATGCTGCGTTCGATTTCAAGGAGATTGTCAGCCGCAGCCGCAAAATTTCCGAACGATTGACCAAAGGCGTCGGTTTCCTGTTCAAAAAGAATGGCGTCACGCATATTTCGGGAACCGCCCGTCTGACTGCGGATAAGCGCGTTGACGTTCTCGATCCCGCCGGAACCGTGACACAGACATTGAGCGCCAAACACATCGTCATTGCCACAGGTGCGCGTCCGAGGACGATTCCGGGCGTTGATTTCGATGGATCGCGGATTATTACCAGCAAAGAAGCGATGCTGCTGGATCGTGTTCCCGAATCAATGGTGATCATCGGCGCTGGCGCCATCGGGGTTGAATTCGCGTATATTTACAGTACCTTCGGCTGCAAGGTGACGCTCATCGAAATGTTGCCGACGATTCTGCCCATCGAAGACAGCGAGATCACCGAAGTGGTTGCGCGAGCTTTCAAACGCATGAAAATAGAGATGTTAACGAATACCCGGGTAGAACAGGTGACGAAGACAGGTGACGGCGTTGCGATTACTACTGCTGCTGACGGGCAATCGAAAGAGATTCGCGCCGAAATGACCCTGGTGGCGATTGGTGTGCGGAGCAATGTTGAAACTATCGGTCTGGAGCAAGCGGGTATTAGCCTTGAAAAAGGGTACATCAAGGTGGATGAATTTTATAGGACGAATATCGAAGGCATATATGCAATCGGCGATGTGATCGGTCCGCCGTGGCTGGCGCACGTGGCTTCGGCTGAGGCGATCACCGCCATCGAAGCGCTGGCAGGGCACGATGTCGATCCCATTGATTATCACAATATTCCCGGATGTACCTATTGCCAGCCGCAGGTTGCCAGCGTTGGTTTAACCGAAGCCGCTGCCCGGGGAAAAGGGATTGACCTGAAAATCGGGCGCTATCCCTTCCTGGCAAACGGCAAAGCGCTGGCGCTTGGCGAGAACCAGGGAATGGTGAAATTGATTTTCGATTCAAAGAATAATACCCTGCTCGGAGCGCATATCGTGGGAGCCGAAGCAACTGAATTATTGGCGGAATTGGTGACTGCGCGTTCGCTCAAAGCAACCGGGCGCGATTTATTCAAAACGATTCACGCGCACCCGACACTGAGCGAAGGAATTATGGAGGCAGCAGCGGCGGCTTATTCAGAGGCGATTCATGTTTAGCCTGGATTGAGCGGTTCAGCGTTCAAGGTTCCGGGTTGGGAATCCGAACCTGAAACCGCTCAACGTCAGGTTCAATTAAAAATTCTGAAGTCTTGCAGTTTAATCCACAGTGATTCACTTCGAACGGACACAATCGAAGCGTTACAAAATTTGGCTGGAACTAGATTTCAAAGTGTGCATCGCATAAAGGCGATGCACTCCAAAAATGCTTGAATGATGTCCGTTCGAAGCAGTTAAGCGGTACCGACCGGGTGTGAGGTGATCAACCGGGAACCCTGAACATTGAACCTTACGACCTGCGTCGCTACATTTTATTTCATGAGAATCATCTTCCCCATTCCGCTAAACGATGCGGCATTATCGCCGATAGCGCTGGCTGTCAATTTATAAATGTACAATCCTGAAGCCACGCGCTGCCCCGCATCATTCCGACCATCCCATTTCACTTTGATGCTGCCAGCCGCTCGTGTTCCCTGCACCAGCGTTCTGACCAGTTGACCCCGCGCGTCATAAATCATCAAGCTTACGCGCGCCGTCTGCGGCAGGCGATATTCAATGGTGGTTTCGGGATTGAACGGATTGGGGAAATTCTGGCTGATCCCGAATTCGACCGGCAACGCCTCATCCACCTCGGCAACTTTTGTGGGCTGGTGAATTACCATATCCGAGAGCACAATCAATGCATCCGCAGTATACTGGCTGCCGTTTACTTCGACCGTGAGTTCCGTTTGCGATCGCTTCTGCCGGATTCGGAACGTCAGGGCATCCCCGGGTCGCATGCCGTCTAATTCAGCCGTACGCGGATTATCGCCCCAGATGGGTATCGCCATATTTTCAGCCTCCCAGACACCTGCTCCGCAGCACAAACCGGATTCATTGAATACGCCGATTTCATCACCCATTTCGAGCATTTTGCCCGCGGATGTCGTAATATCTGACGGCACAACAACGGTCGCATTCTCCCCGGTATTGGCGGCGAAACGGAAATAGCCGGGCGAAGCTGATTCAGTCGTAACCGACGCACGCGATGCCTTCAATCCGGAAGGATACACCAGCGTCCGGGCGGATTTCATATAAAGCTGATAGCCTTCGCCTTCTTTCATCTGCCCGATCTGATTGATGCCGAAGGCGGGGATGTACGCTTTTCCCATGCCGTTTTTCGCGATCTCCAGTTCGCTGGCGATCCCGGCGAGTGCAATGGTTGCATCCATTGGTGCAGTTGGCAGGTAGCTAATCATGTTCCAGCCCGCAATCAAACCAATCGGAATCGTGGCATCGACCGGCTGACCCGTGACATTCAATGTCGCGGCGCTGCTCATGTATACCTGGTAACCTTCTTTGATATTGATATTGCCGATGGAATTAATCCCGTATTGCGGAATATACGTTTTGCCCAGCCCGCTCTTCATGATCTCAATTTTACTCACAATCGGACCCATCACTACGGTCACATCCGGATCGGTCGGTTCAACATTGAATGAAATCATATTCCAGCCTTTGATAAGCTGCAACGTGATTGTCCGGGCGCTGAGGGCATCGAACTGGCTCAGGACCATGAACGCATTATTTGCATACACGCCGCTGCCCTGGCTATACTGCACCAGCACCGTTGTAAATTCCTTTGCCGTGCTCACCTGGAATGCGCGATAGTGGAGCTGCTCCCCGCTTGCGAATCCGTCCACTTCGGTTGTTTGATCGTTATCGCCCCAGACATTGAGCGCCAGATTTTGACCATTCCAGCGCGCCCAACCGCAGCAGAGTCCGCCCGGGGTGAATACCCCCACAAAATCACCATTGGCTATGGGTGCACCTTCGACGGTGGGATTGGCAGCGGTGGGCAGGACGACGGTGGCATTCGAACCAGTGTTGCTGGTGTAATCCCAGCCATCGGGCAGCGTCACTTCGACCACATCGAATTTGCTGAGGATCATCAGGGCATTTGCCGCGTACAAGCCATCGCCTTCGGAATACGCCACTTCGACGTTCGTCCATTCGGTGTCGTCAGCCGGTCGGTAAACATGATATTGGATCACTTCGCCGCTTTGAAATCCGTCGAGTTCAGTGGTTTGATCATTGTCGCCCCAAACTGTGATGGAAGTATTTGTACCATTCCACACGGAATAACCGCAGCACAAACCCGCCGGTGTGAAAACGCCTACATAATCCCCGTTTTGAAGCGGTGTGCCTTCGATGTTCGGATTGGCAGCATCGGGTAAAATCACCGTGGCGTTGTTTCCGGTTCCCGGGGTAAACTGCCAGTTTTCCGGCAATGTCACGCCCTTCACATCGAATTTGCTCAGCACCATCATGGCATTGGTGGAGTAGTTCCCGTTACCTTCGGAATACGCCACTTCCACATTCTCCCACACCTGGTCTTCGTCCGGCTGATAAACGCGATAGCCAATCGTTTCACCGGTTTGGAAGCCATCGATCCCGGTGGTTTGATCATCATCTCCCCACACGGTTATGGACATGGGGATGCCTGCCCAGGCAGAATAACCGCAGCACAATCCGGCTGGCGTGAATACACCCACATAATCGCCGTTCGCCAACGGTACGCCGTCGATGTTCGGATTCGCAGCTGTGGGCAGAACCACCACCGCATTGTTGCCGGTTCCGGGCGTGAATTGCCAATCCTCAGGCAGCGATACAGTCTGGCTATGCGCATCGAATTTGCTCAGAATCATCAGCGCGTTCGACGAATAATTGCCCGTGCCTTCGGAATAGGCGACATCGATTGTGGTGAATTCCTGGGACGAGCTTTCGCGGTAAACCCGATAGTTGACCTGTTCACCCGAAGCGAAGCCATCCACTTGTGTGGTTTGATCATCGTCTCCCCAAATCGTAATCGACATATTCGAGCCCGAATGCCATTGCGAGTGCCCGCAACAAAGCCCTGCCGGCGTAAATGCCCCGACATAATCCCCTTCCGCCAGCGGTGTCCCGTCAACATTCGGGTTTGCAGAAGTGGGAAGTACTACCGTGCCGCTATTCCCGGTTTTATCGGTGAAATTCCAGTGCCCGGGAAGCGCCATTACCCCCGAAGGAATTTCGTTCGTTCCGGCGCCCTGTGCCATTGAAAATACACAGATCAGGAACACAGCGCCAGCAAGAATACGCAACTTATCGCTTAACATATTTACTCCTCCTTTGATGAAATAGTGAATTAAATGTATCGAAAATTCAGCGTTTTATCTGTATGAGAATAATAGACCATAGAGCGTGCAGATGCCATCGATGACGTTAGACTTCTCTACAATATAACCAAATTACCGGATATTGTCAAATAGTTTTATCTTAATTGATAACGCATTTATTTTTAGAAAAATAGCTTGATTTGTTTTAATAATTTGTGTAGATTGATCTTAGGCGCATTGATGGTTGCTCCGCTTTGTTGTTTTCAGGTTCCCGGTGAAAATTTTCAAGAGAAGGCTTTCGGACAAGCACTATCTTGGATTCATCCTGAAGATAACTTTCTCTCGCTCCCAACGACACTGATTCTGTTTTGTGTCCCTTTTAAAAATACGTCGTTATTCGGCGTACAATTTCTGCCCACGAACGACACGAAATGACACAAAAAGCCTTTTTCGTGAATTTATGGTGTTTCGTGGGCTGAATAATTACAAAAAAACTTGACATCCATACACAGTCGGTGTATATTTAGATCAGATGAAAAACGAATGGCTCAAGCAGGAGCGAAATATCTCGTTTGAGAAAATAATCTTTCACCTGTATATCAGGTCGAAAAGCCACCAGAGATTATATACGCATTAAGGGTTAAAATTTCAGTACAGATAAAAGAAAATGGAGTGCAGACCCTTTATGGGCTGCACTGTGCAACGCATAAAGGCGTTGCGCTCCGAATAATCTCCATATTGAACATGAAAAATTAACCCTTAACAGGTATAATAAGCAAAAAGAGCGCAATGAAACTTGATGCTGAAGAAAAGCAAATCATTGCTGAATATGAGAAAGGAAATATTGAAACCAGAAAACCTGCTGAAGACGAATTGGCTGAAATCAAGTCGGCTGCCGCAAAAACGCTTCGAAAAGAAAGAAGAATCGCTAAAAGAATTTCTTTAAATCAGGTTATATGGTGATTTTGCTGTGCAATATGTTTGAATTATTTGCCAACTCCCTTCTCGCTCTCGCCTTATGTGAATCTACTATAGCCAGATGGCAAATAATGTTAAGACTCATCAGATTCCCCGGTGCTATGGGCACGATATTCCCCACTTGTGTGCGTTATTGCATTATATGAATTCATGTATGAGCAATGGATATAATTTCACCTGCCAGGTGTAGAACAAATTTCTTGTTTGTTCGATTGACACCTTTTAGCTGTGAATTATTTATCAATTCGGGCAGGTTCGATGCATCGGGCTGTATACACAATCCGGACAAAAAAACATAAAAAATATAGCATTAGCCATAAATTGGCAAGAAGGAAACACGGATTCTTTGTTTGTACATGGTTTTATCTGTGTTCAATCGGTGGCTAAAGATAAAATCATTTGGAAATCGCCGGAAGATAATCAGCAATATTATAATGACCCAATTTTCTGTTTTGCAGATCACTAAAATCCAAACCAAGGGAGGTCGTCATGTCAAAAACTTACCAGTTCAAATTTGCGCTTGTTTTGCTGCTTGCAATAGCCGGTGTGCTTGCCAGCGAAAACGCACCCGCCCAATTTCACAAAACCCGCGTGACGAATGATTTCACCGAAGTGCTCGATTATCTGCCGACAATTGACACCGATAACAGCGGTGATCCCCATGTCACCTGGGTCAGGGGTCCCTGGGTCGACTATTACGGCATGTTAGCGAATATCTGGTACAGCCCGGGTCCCGCTTACAGTATCTTTTTCCAGGTTTCTTCCCAGGGACCTAACCAGCAATTCTGGTACAATAGCAATCCTTCCATCGCGATGGAGCAATCGCTCAAGCACGCGCGCATCGTCTGGGAACATGCAACCGACTACGAATTCATGCGGAGCGGATTGTTCGATATTTTATATTCCGACAATGCCACATTACCCTTCCCCAATGCGCCGACCCTGGTTGGTCAGGGAAGAGAGCCTTCCATCTCCGTCGACGGATTGAATGTTTCACACATCGTTTTTGAAAACAGCGGAACCATCTTGTATTGCACCGGAAGCGCCCCGCCGTTTTCACCCCTGCTGGCAGTCAGTCAGCCGCGGGTGAACAACCAACACGCCTCGATCAACACCGATGCCGGCGGACAGGCATTCATCGCCTGGGATGTTGACGACACACAAATCGTGTGCGCTGAACTTACCGGGAGCGTGGTCACCACGCTTCAGAACGTCACACAGGGCGTACAGCCTTCCATTTTTATGGATAGCCAAAATTTCGCGCACATCACATATCAATATCCTGGCGGCAGCGTTCACTATATCAATAATATCGGGGGCAGTTGGAGTACGCCGCTTTTGATTGACCGGATTGGCGATTTGCCGCATATCACGGTTGATATTTACGACAACGTCCACATTACGTACCGAAAAAATGGCGCGGTGTATTACACCACCAATGCAAGCGGGGTGTTTGCCACGCCGACAATCTGGGTCGATATGGGCAATTTGGCAACCGTTGACCGCGCGATCATCGATCCCTTCGGAAAAATCTATATTACATATTGGAGTGAGGAATATTGGGATGTCTGGGTGGCTGATACGCTCAAACCGGAAATTACCTGGTTCTACAAGCCCGGATACCCGGATTATGCGCCGTTCGGGCTGCCCGATTTCGATCAAAAACAGCACTATTGGAAAATGCCGGACATTGTGCAATCGCATGCAAGAGATTCGGTATGGACGTACGATGCTCCGGCAGCTCTCGCCAATTGTCTCTGGTGGTGGGATTCGCGCCTGGAAGCCGAAGGTATCAGTGATAAGCTCTTGATGCCGTACGGTCCCTGGGACGATCACGATACCAGTAATGTGAAGCCTTTTATCGAGCACCTGGCACAGCTCTTTCATACCGATAGCACCAGCGCTGTTCACCGGCAATGGGGCACGGAAATTCACGATATCCGGGATGGTGTGAACAGCCTGCTCATGGATCGCGGTCTCGATGACGTGCTGTACGTTCACCTGGATACAATTCCGGCATTCAATGTGGTGGCGAAAGAGTTGAGACGCTGCCAGGATGTGATCCTGCTTTTGGGCTTCTACGTCGATACAGTGCGAATCGGCGGGCACTACGTCACCCTGGCGGGAATCTGCGCCAACGACAGCATTGGCATTTCGGATCCATACCTGGATCGCGCCGAAGGGGACATCGGATTGCCGCCGCGACCGCATTCGGCATACATTCACAACGACGCCGCCCTGATTTCGGGTCCGCACGGCACGGACCGGCACGATCGCTATGAAATTACATTTACGCCGGCGCATCCCAACGGAAAATGGGGCGTGAAGGATTACCCGTTGACACCATCGCTGGTTGATAATTTTTCGTCGATGAATCTGCCGAAAGCGCTGCCGTGCACGTGGGGACGCGATGACAGCATTGCCACCCAGGTACAGGTGGAATACGCGCTGTTTATTTCGCCCTATGATTCGCTGCTGGGTTCAATCCGGGGACGCAAGCTGAACGATGTCAATGGCGATAGCTTGCATAATCCCGGGGAACCGGGCGTGGAAGGCTGGACGATTTATATTAAAGGAACAACCAATTCCGGAATCAATATTCAGGATGAAGTAAAAACCGATCATCTGGGACGATTTCTGTTCGGCGGACTTCAGCCCGGAACCTACACCATAACCGAGGAGCGCCGCCCGGATTGGCAACAGACGTTTGGCATAAGGAATCCGATTTATCTTTCTCCAATGGCACATATTACCGGACTGGAATTCGGCAATTATTATCTGCCAGGATCGATCCAGGGAGCCAAATTTAATGATCTCAATGGCGATAGCGTCCTCGTTTCGAAAGAGCCGGGAATTGGCGGCTGGAAATTTTTCCTTTACGAAAAAACAGCCACGGGCAAGATCCTGCTCGATACGGTCAGGACCGATGCACGGGGCAATTTCACGTTCAGCGGGCTGAAAATTGGCAGTTATATTCTGGAGGAGGAAATTCAAAGCGGCTGGATTCAAACGGTTGGTATCACGAATCCACTGGTGCTGACTGCGGTGAACACGCACCTGGGTCATCTCAATTTCGGCAATCACGACACAACCAAAACCACACCGGTGTATGGTGATGCGTCATTGTTCCCTGAGAAATTTGGGCTGCTGCAAAATTACCCGAATCCGTTCAATCCGCTGACGACGATTACGTATCGCCTGCCTGAAAATTGTTTTGTCCGGTTGAAAATTTACGACATTTTGGGAAGGGAAATTCATACGTTGGTGGAGAAGCATCAGGATGCCGGTGAGCACCACATCCGGCTCGATGCCAGCCAGTGTGCTTCCGGCATTTACTTTTACAGGATTCAAGCCGGCAGCTTTACTGCGATGAAGAAAATGATTTATATGCGGTAAAGTTTAGGAGGTGGGATAAAATAAATTACCCATTAAAATTTCTGTTATGTTAAAAGTCAAGCAGAATTTAAAAAAAATTCAGAAAAGAACGTAGATATCCTGTCCTTATTTTGAGCAA
>JAFGMA010000280.1 GCA_016927835.1 Candidatus Zhuqueibacterota bacterium
CAGCGATCCCTGGCAATTGCTACAGACTTATGCCGAAGCCGCCTGCGAGCAATTTCCGCCTCAATTTCCGGAGACGGCGCCGGTTTCATGGTGCTCATGGTACCCATACCGGTTGTCGGTCTCCGAAGACCGGCTTCTCGCCAACGCACGCATCGCAGTTGAGCGGTTGAAGCCGCTGGGTCTCTCGATCATGCAAACCGACCTGGGTTGGGAAACGCAGAATCTTCCATCCGCGTTTGATGAAAACGAGCGCTTCCCGCACGGTCTGAGCTGGCTGGCGCAGCAACTCGACTCACTCGGCTTGAAGCTCGGTGTGTGGAAAGCGCCATTCACGATTTCCGAATTCGATCCCGTCTGCGCTGAACACCCGGAATGGCTGATCTGTGATGCGAACGGCGCACCCCTGCCTTATTGGACCTGGTTCTGGGAGCCGCACGGCAAGGTGTTTATCCTCGATCTCACCCAACCGGAAGTCAGGGATTTCCTCAGGCAACGCATCGCCAGTTTGAAAATGCGCGGTGTGCGCTACTTGAAAGCCGACTTCATCGGTTGCGTCACGCATCCGCTGGCGAAAAATCGCCGGGATAAAACAATCGTTGCCGGTGGCGGACTTGAAGCTGCCCGCCTCGGTGCCTCCCTGATCCGCGAAGCTCTGCCCGATGCGCTGCTGCTCAATTGCGGCGGTCCGGAGATGCCGGGAAGCGGTCACTGGTCCCTGCTGTACACCTGCAACGACACCGGCAACACCGGTTTCATCGGCTACCCGTTCCAGCAGACCAATTTTCAGGCGGTTGCCTGCCACCTGTTTAAAAACTATCGCTGGGGAATTTTGCAGCCATCATGTTTATGTGTCGGTCTGCCCGGCTCGCTGGAAGAAGCGCGCTTGCGTGCCACCGTGGCTTTCCTGGCTGGCGGACAGGTGGATATTTCCGATGACTTGACCACGTTGCCCGAAGACCGCTGGGAAATCCTCACAGCAACGTTGCCGCCGCTGGGAATCAGCGCCCGACCCATCGATCTTTTCGATCCCATCTGCGCCGACAATTCGCTCGATTACACCGGAACCTGTCAGGGCAAAACGGACACCGGGCAGAAACCCGTCGAATTGCCCGCCGGATCTGTGTGGCAGGTGCACGTTCAATCGGAATGGGATGAATGGGATTTGATCGGCTTATTCTCTTTCTCAAAAGGAACTTCGGCGCCTAAACCGGAGATCACTCGTTTTTCAATTCCGCTGGCGCGATTGAGCCTTTCACAAGAGGAAACGTACACAGCATTTGAATTCTGGTCCGGACAATATCTGGATGCGGTTCCCGGCAGCCGCAAAAACCTGTCCGGTTATACGCATCCAGGAGATTATCAGGAGTTGAAGGTTGGGGGCGAGCCGAATTCGCTGCAAGTGGCATTCTTTGGTCCGGGGATTAAGCTCCTTTGCGTGCGCAAAGCCCGACCGCATCCATGGGTGGTGGGCACGAGCTTCCATCAAAGCTGTGGCACCGAACTGCAGCAGGTCACCTGGGATGCGGCATCCGGCACGTTGAGCGGGGAGCTTCACAGACCGCGCGGAGAAAGCGGCGTCATTGTGATTGCGCCTGCCGATTACGAATTGATCGATGTGATGGTGCAGCAGCATAAGGCGCAGGTTCGTCCCGGAGCGAATGGCAGCCTGACCATCCCAATCACCTGCGCGAATTCAGCAACACCATGGCGCGCACGTTTTCAGCAGGTTTTGAAGTGAGAATTTCGGATTTATCGTGGATTGTGTTTGGGATCGAGAAGGAAAAGCCATTTTAAATGCTGATAAATCTCCATCAAACTTCACGTTGCTTCGTATAATAAATGAAACAAATTCTCCTGATTTAAAAACCGAATCTCATCCGGGCGTTCCAGAAATGGTCTGACATTTTCGATGATGCGTTTCCAGTTATACGATTTAATCCGATCGGCTAACATGCTTTTCCAATTTTCCGCTGTCAACGGTTCACCCTGCCATCCGGTTTGTCCGAGCGCATGATTCAACAACAAAATATTAGGTTCCGGTCAACTCCTATCAGACAAATACCAGAATAAATCGTAAACATCGCGACCTTTCACATATTTGCGAGCAAATAACGCATACAGCTTACCTGCTAAAAGTGAGCTTTTATCATAATGCTGGATGTTGAGCATTGCGTATTTTCTAAGCAGTGAGGAGACAATTTTGGCACCTTCGGGTGGATTGGTATCGAGCTCGATTTTTATTGAAATCACATTGCACTAATTTAGCAAATATGATAATTAAATGCAATGAAAGTTTTGGCTGTTTAAAGGGCAAAGGCGCTAATTCTCTTCAAGATCATTTTCCGGCAAAAGCTAACTTCCATGCCTGACCGTTAAAATTGAAATCTGCTCTTCATCATGTCGATAGATGATTCGATAACTTTTAAACAAAAGCTCCCTTATTTTCTTCCGATTAGCTTCCGGAACCATCCTACCGATTTCAGGAAATTTCTCCAGCGTTTTAACCCTATCAAAAATGGCATCAATCCATTTTCCTGCGGCTGATGGATTATCCCCTGCAATATATTCAGCGATTTCGGCAATTCGCTCGATTGCGCGTGGCGACCAAATGATTCTCATCGTTGAATTCTATCCAATACGTTTCTTTTTGCTTCGTCATGACCGATTCCCTCGCCAGCTTTTAGCTGAGATTCCGCAACTTGAATATCACTCAAAACCTCTAGCTTTTCTATAAGATTTTCATACTCAGTAACATCCATCATGACGACCGAGCTTTTTCCCCGCTGGGTGAGAACCAGGGGTCGCTTTGTCTTTCGAATTTTCTCGATAAATGTGGCGGCGTTTGCCCGAAACTCGGATAAGGGTTGAATATCTTCATTTAACAAGATTTTTTGCATGGCAGTGCTCCTTTTGTACGTTAAAAAGTTTATTTAATGTACAAAATACCGTACAAAAAGTAAAACCCTTTTTTGATTATATCGACTCGCAAAACACCAGGATTCGATTCACTCAAAAAATATCGTCGAAGTGCGGAACTTCAGAAATTCAAATAAAAAAAGGGTGCCCAAAGAGGCACCCCTTGTGAAGGACGTCTAAAAATCGATAGCTATTTTTCGAGAATCAATCTCCGCGTTTGTACGGTATTCCCGGCACGCATGACACAGAAGTAAACACCACTCGGAACGTCCGTCGCAATCCAATTGACATGATACTCGCCTTCAGTATAATTTCCGTTGACAAGGGTGGCAACTTTTTGCCCGATAATGTTGAATACGTCCATGGTGACAAAATTTGACTCTGACAGGTTAAATGTAATGGTGGTAGACGGATTGAACGGATTCGGATAGTTTCGCATCAAACCGGCTTCGCCGGCAAGCGGTATCGTCATTGCGGTTTTGATCCCATCCGAATTGGCGCCGTCAATATTTGGCTTGACCCTCAGCGCAACCGGGATTATTATGACTTTGTTCTGAGGATCATTGGTCGCCAACCTGATCGTTGCCCGGTGGATTCCCGGTAAGAGAAAGGCTGCATTCAAATTGACAGCCACATTTGCCTGTGAATCCGCTTTCACAATTCCGTTAGCGGGATTGAATGAAATCCACTTGCACTGTCCCGGCTTTTGAGAACCCCCGTCATCCTGTTGTACGGCGAACAATTTAAACGATAAATCTCCGGTGCCGATGTTTTTGATCGATAATGTTTTTGAAGTCGAAGTGCCCCGCTTCAAATCGTCATTCAGATGGTCCAATATAATCGATAAATCCAGGACTGGCACCGCATACGGCTTCGTCACGTTGACTTCATCCAGATAAATCCCCCCTTCAAAATAATCATCCATTGAGCCCCAGATCGATACGCTGATTTCTTTGACCGTATAATTAGGTACCGCAGCGATAATTGATGACCAATCATATTCCATTGAGATCCATTCGCTGCTCACAAAACAATTATCGATAGGTTCAGCCGAAGAATAGCAATAAAAATAACGATCTCTAAGCTCATCTTCGTCATAGATGGTCACGTGCAAATTGACATACAGCGTCAAATGATCGCCGGGCACAGCGCCGATTAATTCCATGCAATTATAAATCTTGACCGTATACCCATCTGTATTTTGCCATAAGCCAGAAGTTGATAAATCGGGCGAAACATAATACATCACCCAGTAATCATCAGCGTTGGGATTGGTGATGCCATGACCACCGGCACAACAAATTTTCAGCGATCCCTGGTTATCTCCCATGGGATCGGTCAAACCAACCGTGGGATAATTACAAAAATCAGCCCAGCCAAAACAGAAATTCGAATCGAAGGGACCATCGCCGTCTTCATCCAAAGGACCGTAAGCGGTCCAGCCTTCACAATCGCCACCATTGAAATCAAAGCCACCGAAAAAAGACGGACTCGCCGCCAGGGAAGCTTCAGGTTTAGTGTTGAAAATTGGTTGTTGCACTTCATTCAAATCTTGATTCCCCCCACATTGTGCTTGATGAGCAGTACCAACTGCAAAGCAAACTGTCATCATAAGCGCGAAAACGACTGTGTATGCTCGCATTTCCAATTCCTCCTATAACGGTAAAAGGGTTAGCTACTCATCAGTGCTTTCAAAAGATGTACCAAAAATATTAACCGATTAATTTTAATAGAATTAGTCATGAAAGGCGAATCAGGAATGACATGATAGTGTACCAGGAGGTACATAAAATGAGTACGCTGTAGGGCGAATTTATTGGTTCGGACGGTAACGAAAATTTTTACATTTATGTTGCATTTAAGCGCTCATCTTTTCGATTTGTTTTAACTCTGTTGATTAAGGATTGAAACCTTTTTTTACTCATACTACGCACTACGCATGTGCAAATAATGGTCATGCTTCTATAAATTCGCTCCAATTGATATAAAGCAACTCACACCAACGCCGATTTTTCAGTGCCGAATAAGCAAAACCAATTCATTAAATTATTGAATCGGATTTCAGTGTTTTGGAGGTAACGTTGCATATCCCGCAATTTTCTTTCACATTAATGACTCTGTTGATTTTATTCTATTTTCAGGTTTTAAGCCTTATTTAAAACTTGACTTTTAGAAAAAATATGCTAAAATTATAACGCTTCACTGTAAGGACTCAATAAAACTAAAAATTTTAAAATCACACCTACGGTTCCTCATAAAGCTTATACCTTTAATGCTCTTATTTTTGGAGGTTAAGGATGAATAATTTCAATATTATATGCGCAATTCTGAGCTTAGCAAGTATCATTGGTACTTTAGTTAGAGGAATACTAAAAAGCACTGCTAATATAATCATCACATCGATACTCATATTTTATCTTATTCATACTCTCACATTAGGAGATGAATATTCTCCAATTGTACCAACGTTCTTTTTGCTATTATATGTGGTTTTCCTAAATATAAAACCCAAATTTTTCGACATTTCCAAAAATAAAAATGGCAATGAAATGTTAGAAGAGTTTTTCAAAAACATTCAGGCTCAAGGCGCCCAATCAAGCAAAACTTTGCAAATCATCGCTGAAACATACAAAAAGGGATACAGCTCTGTTTGCATCGGGTGTAATG
>JAFGMA010000281.1 GCA_016927835.1 Candidatus Zhuqueibacterota bacterium
AAACGGAGTGCAGCGAAGCAATCCCATGAGGTTAAGCACTGAAAAGATTGCTTCGGCAAAAAACGCCTCGCAATGACAGTAAAAAAAATGTTCAATTTATGACCGTTTGCAGTATAAATATCATTTGGCAAGCAGCAATTCTTCTGTATTATCGGATGAATGCAACTTAATTTCTATTTCTGCATGCAATGAGAAAGCGATTATTGATAGGTTGCTTGCCTTTTTAAGTTTTAACAGAAAAATACTTATTAACTAGAATGATCGAAAAAGCAGAAGCTATGTGTGAAACAAAACCTATTGCTTTTAGCGACAAGAAATACAGATTAATTTACAATTTGACCCAATACGAACCGATAAATAATGGATTTTATTTTCATTTTCAAAACTGACCACTTATTGTAAATGTAAAAATATCGGATATGTAAATGTCAAAAATTGAAAAAATTCGTCGGAAGATCATTGACCGTTCCTATTATTTATCCTCCCACGCAGAAGATGAGATGTTGGATGATGATTTGAATAGAAAAGATATTGAAGATGCAATTCTTAAAGGAAAGATTTTCAAAAAATATTCAGAGGATGTTCGTGGAACGAGATACTGCATCGAGGGTACAATCAAAGATGGACGAAAAATTAATATGATTTGCAGGTTTAAAGAAGATAGTAATCTTATAATAATAACAACTTATGCATTAGCGGAGGATTTATGATTTGTGAATTCTGTGGGAGTGAAACAAAAAAGAAAAGAGTAAAAAGACAACACTGGCTTAATCAAAAATTATACATTGTTGAAAACGTAGAAGCAGAAGTATGCACAGAGTGTGGTGAGCGCTATTTTCATGCCACTACATTAGACAGAATTGATAGGTATCTTAGTTCCGAACATGATGTTGAAAAGAGAATGGATGTTGAAATAGTAAGCCTTTAGGATGATAATAAAAACTGCCTTATCTGATCTGAGAATCGAAAATCGGTACTGAAAAATGAAATCAATACTACTCCTGCTGATGAGCCTGGTGACGATGCACTGTTTTTTCTTTTGTACAACGACTAAAAAGACATCGAAAGTTACTGGCGATATGAATCCATCAAAAGTGCTGCCCGGAATTGATATTCTGCTAAAACAGAATCTCAACCTGATTGCTGACAGGCGACTGGGCTTGATCACCAACGCAACGGGGGTCACCAGCGAGTTAACCTCAACCGTTGACGCGCTCTTTCAAAATAAATCCGCACACCTGATCGCGCTCTTCGGTCCCGAGCATGGCGTTCGTGGCGATATCCCCGCCGGCAAGCGCGTTGAAAACTACACCGACGGACGAACCGGCTTGATCGTGCATAGCCTGTATGGTAAAACCAGGAAGCCTACGCCTGAAATGCTCGAAGGGATCGACATCTTGATTTACGACATTCAGGATATCGGAAGTCGCGCGTATACTTATATTTACACCATGGCTTACGCGATGGCTGCTGCGCGCGAGCACAATCTCAAATTCATTGTCCTCGATCGACCGAACCCGCTCGGGGGTATTCGCGTCGAAGGGAACGTGCTGGATCCGAAATTCAGTTCATTTGTGGGATTATACCCGATTCCGCTGATATACGGCATGACAGTCGGCGAACTGGCTGGCTTTTTTAATACCGAATTCATGATCGGGTGCGACCTGGTCGTCGTGCCCATGCAGGGATGGCGGCGCGATATGATTTTCGACGATACCGGTTTGACGTGGATACCCACTTCACCGCATGTACCGCGATCTGAAACCGCTTTTTTCATTGCAGCAACCGGTTACATGGGCGAACTCGATACCATCTCCGAAGGGGTGGGATACCTCATGCCGTTTGAACTCGCCGGCGCGCCATGGATCGATAGCGAAAAATTTGCCGCTGAATTGAATTCGCGCAAGCTGCCCGGTGTCTATTTTAGACCAACCTATTACCAGCCTTTTTACGCCAAATTCGAGAAGCAGCAAGTTGGGGGCGTTCAATTGCTTATCCTGGACCACACTGCATTTTCACCATCGCAAGCCCAAATTCATATTTTGACCGCTATTAAAAAACTTTATCCTGAACAGGATATCTTCGACACACCCAGAACCGGGATGTTTGACAAAGTATTCGGAACTGATCAAATTCGTAAGATGATTGCATCCGGTTACCCGGCTGAGGAAATCATTCAAAACTGGCAACCCGAACTGGAAAAATTCAAAAAGAAAAGAGAAGCATATTTGATATATTGAATCAAATCGCAAGCGATTTAGGAGGTGGGATTAAATAACTTGGACATTTTGCTTAAAAATAATATTGATAAATAGCAGCTTAAGAAATTTTAATGGGTAATTTATTTGATCCCACCTCCTTAATTGGATACTGTATCATTCAGGATGAATTTTTTCTGTTATTTAAAAAGATACGAAATTTTAATCCGTTATTCATAATTAAACAGCACTTCCGGAATATCAAACAGCCTGGTATAGCATTACAAAAAAAATAAAATCAGCATATTTAGAATTTTTCTCTTGATCTTTTCAAAAAAATAGTTATCATTGTAAAAGATGATGTTACAAATTGGTAAGATACCGGTTCTCAATCGAAATCCGAAAGCGAATCCTGTCTTACAAACTTCGCTGTAAAAACTTATCCAGGCTTTTGATTGAAAAGATTTTAATTATCATTTTGAAAGGGACGCGATAATCGTGAAATCCTGGTATGCAGTTTCCACCAGGGAATAATCGGATTTCTTGCATCTCTGGCTGGTATTCCGCATTGAAAGAGCGAGTTCTTAGCGCTTTTCAGATATAAAAATGCTAACATCGAAAGGAGGTGATTCAGAATAGAATAAATTGTTTCAATTAAATTAAGCGTTATCAGGCTGTTTGCTGTTTAAAAAGGGGAATGCCCTGTTACTGCAAAGGGAGCTAGCCTTTTTAAAATGACTTAACTATTAATCTATTATAGGAGTTATTATGGCAAAAAAAACGCTTTTGAGTTTCGGGTTGATTCTGCTTTTCACAGCGCTGGCTCTGGGTCAGAATGTGAAAGTGATCAACGATTTTGAAACCCAGATGGATAATTGGCGTGCGCCAACTTATTCCGGAACGACGAATACACCGGCAACGGCTGAGCTTTCTGCTGATTATGCTCATAGCGGAAGCCAATCTGCAAAATTGGTGGTTACCAATGATGAAGATCCCGCCAATGGCTGGCTTATTCGCTGGGCAGCCATGCGAACCGATTATCCGGCTGCTGATTCTCGTATCGGGTTCTGGGTCCGCGGTGCGAACGAACATGTCAAGGTTCGCATTGTCGTCCTGGATGATGACGGGTATGAAGCCAGTCAATGGCACACAATTTCAGCCGATTCCAACGATTGGCAGTGGGTTGAAATCGATTTGGCTCATGACCCGGTTTACGGCTGGATAACCGGCAACAGTGAAATTAATGCTGCCGGTGGAACGGTCACAATCGCAAACCTGCAAATCGCTTGCGATGTTGAAGAAGACGCTACCCTGTATTTCGATGACATCATCGAGATTCCCTACGTGCCTGCAAAGGTGCTGAATGATTTCGAAACGGACCTCGGCAACTGGAAACAACCGAACTTCTCAGGCTCTACCACTGTCGATCCTTCTTCCTCCCTGGAAGTCAGTGCCGATTTTGCCTATACAGGCGTCTCTTCGGCAAAGATGACTCTCATTAATGACGATACGCCGGCTACCGGCTGGTTCGTCCGCGATAATAACCGTGTCGACAAAATCGCGCCCGATTCCAAAATCAGCCTCAAATTGCGTGGCACGCGAGCGCTCGAAGATTCGTTTTTCGTTCGGCTGGTAATCTGGGATAACGGCGCTGGCGGTGTCGGATACGAAACCACCCATTGGGCGCTGGTTTCCGAAGATACCACCGACTGGCAGGTGGTAAGTTTCGATCTGGCGCGTGCTCCGGTTTACGGCTGGGTTAATGGTGACAACATTATCAATTCAACCGACTTTGTAACCATCGAAAGCATTCAACTGCAGACGAACGCGGAAAAAGACCTGACGGTTTACATCGATGACATTATTGAAATTCCGTCGGTGACACCGATTCCGGGGCTGGTGATCAATGAAATCATGCAGAATCCGAATGCAGTCTCGGACACGTATGGTGAGTGGTTTGAAATTTATAACCCGGAAACTTATGATGTCGATATCAACGGTTGGACTATCATGGACCTTGACAGCGATTCTGTTGGCATCGATAATGGCGGACCGCTGGTGATCCCCGCCGGCGGCTACCTGGTACTGGGACGTAATGATACCGTCGCTGTCAATGGTGGGTATCAGTGCGATTATGTCTATTCCGATTACTTTTTAGCGAATACTGCAGACGAAATCCTGCTGGTGAATCCGGATGGATTAGTCATTGATAGCGTTGCTTACGATGGAGCTACCTGGCCCGTTCTAGCCGGAGCGTCTATGGAGCTTTTCAGCCCGGATCTGGATAATTCGTTGGCGGAAAATTGGCACGTTGCCACCCTTCCGTATGGCGATGGCGATCTGGGAACGCCCGGCGCAGCCAATGGTCCCCCGCCGAATCGCACGCCGGTGGCAGATGCCGGCGCCGATCAAACCGTGGCGGTTGGCGACTCGGTGACCATCAGCGGCGCTGCTTCGGTTGACGAAGATGGTGATTCATTACGCTTCGATTGGTCGGTGGTCAGTGCACCGGTGGCAATCACACTCGACGACACAGCCGCTATCGAATTCTCATTTGTCGCTGAAGCCGAAGGTGATTATGTATTCGAACTCATCGTTAATGATGGCGTGCTTTTCAGCGAACCCGATACGGTAACTGTGATTGCCAAAAGAATTTCACTGGTTGAAGAGTGGTGGGCTGAAGCAGCCGGTAGTAATTTCAGAGATATGGGTTTGGATCCGCGCAGCGGAAAAACGTTTTACGGTGAGAGCACCACTAGAACAGTCTATTATTATCACTGGCATAACGATACCGGCACGCCCAATGGCGGAATTACAACCACACTTTGGGCTACCGATGTAATCGTTCCGTACGGCGTGGCTACTGCCAATGATGGTTGTGTATACATCGCATCATGGACCACCTGGAGCGCCGGGGCGATTTATAAAGCCAAGCCAGATTATAAAACTGTCACCAAGATCGCCGATATTTCGACGGCTGGTGTTCGCGGATTATCCGTTGCCGGTGGTGGCTTGGATACGAAACTGCACTTCGTCGACAACAATGGTCAGGCGTACGAGGTGACTACCAGCGATATGATTTCCTGGACACAGACACAACTATTCAAAGTTCAAAATTACAACCAGGTGATGGTGGGCAAAGATGATGGTACTACCTTCTATGCCAGTGGCATTGGTGCCGGTCCGATTTTGAAACTGGATCGCGCAGGAAATGCGGATGCAGCGTTTGCCGCTCCGCCGGATATCACCGATGCCAATGGACTGAATCTTAATGAAGATGAAACCGTGCTTTATGCGGCATTCGGCGGCACCGATGGCGCCTGGCTGGCGAAGATTGATGCTGCTACCGGTGCAGAATTGGCACCAAGATTGGCGATTGGTCCGCGCGGTGTAACCCGAACAGTCCGTGGGCTGGATGTTGTTGGTAATAAAGTCCTGTATTCCTTGTCCGGTACACCATCTTACCGTGGTATGGTAACCGATCTGGATGCGCCTGTTCCTGATAATCGCAAACCGTGGGCAGATGCAGGTTCCGATCAGAAAGAAATTCGCGCAGGTTCCCTGGCGACACTGGACGGTTCCGGTTCTGCCGATCTGGATTATGATGAACTCAACTACACCTGGACCCAGGTTGCGGGACCGGAGATGGTCGCGCTGACCGATGCAGCAACCGCAGCGCCTTCGTTTACGCCAACTGTCGATGGCGATTTCGCTTTCGAACTGGTTGTTAACGACGGCACGCTAAACAGCGATCCCGATACGGTAACGATCAATGTGATTCCCGCGTCCAATGACCTGTTCATTATTTTCGAAGACACCCTTGATATTGACAACTGGGGCGTTTTTTCTCTACGCAATCGATATTCTTCCGCACAATGGGGTCAGACTGAAGGTGTCGGCGATTCGGGCGCATTGCGCGTGACCGATAGCGGCTGGGGATTTGCCATCGAACGCAAAGTCAAGGCTACCGTTGGCACGCCTTACAAATTGACCATGGACGTTAAGGTTTTTGGCGTTGATAGACCATTGTACGCCCGCGTTATGGGCTTGGCATTGGATTCGACAGCCGTGGAAATTCAGAATTTTTCCGATGATTTCCACACCATCGAGCTCACCGGATTTGCCTTGAATGAAAACGGCGCTATCCAGATTCTCGGCGAAACAGGTGGCGGCGCAGATACCGTCTGGATCGATAATCTGATCTACGATGATAATGCACCGTTGCCAACATATACTGTGAGCGGTACGGTTGCATTAAGCGATGCACCAGAAGATCTTTCCGGAACCGAAGTAATGGTCGTTCAAACTGGTTTTAAAGATTCAACCGAAGCCGATGGAACGTATTCGATTGGCGGACTCATCGCCGGAACATACGATCTGGAGGCATCACATGAGTTTTACAAGACTGAAACTGCTAAGGCGGTTGCCGTCACCAAAGATACCACAGTCGACTTCACACTGCTAAGAAATGCCGCACCTGTCGCAGACGCCGGGGAGGACCTCACTGGAGTCGACGCCGGCATGTATGTATATCTTGACGGTACAGGCTGCTCTGATCCTGATGGCGACAGTCTGCGCTTCCAATGGACTTTGGTTGCATTTGCCGGTGACACGGTAATTTTTGAAAATGAGAAAACCGCGACGCCGGGATTCCGTCCCGAAGTGGTTGGAGAATACGTGTTCTCGCTCGTTGTCAACGACGGCACCGAACTCAGCAATCCGGATACGGTGAAAGTAGATGTTGCCACAGAGATGCCAGCCGGACCGCCTTTCGCGCTATATGATGATTTTCTGCGGGTCGGTTATGGATCCATGCCGCACGGTATCGCTGTCGATCCCGATGGGAAAATCTGGGTTGGCTGGTACGGCGGCACGCCTGGTATGCACGTATTCAATCCCGATAAAACGCCGGTTTCTTTCTCGCCGATCAAGATGGGTGTCATCGGCGAGGATTCGATAGCTATCGGCGGGTCCTGCCGGGGCATCGAAGCCGGACCTGACGGCAATATTTATTTCGCGACCAGCGCTGGCGGCGGTACGGGCATATTCAAATTCGATTACAAAACCGGCGAACCCCTGGGAGGTATCAAGCGAGCTTCGAGCCCGACAAAACCATCTGTCGATGCAAATGGCAATATTTACATCGGAAATGTCGCTTTCACCGGTGTAGATATTTACGATGCAAATTTCGACAGTGTCGGTCATATCGACGGCTCCGAAGCTGCTGGATTACCGAAAGCCGTTCTTTCCCGATCGGTCGAGGTAGTTCCCGATGGCAGCCGACTGTTTGTCGCTGACCTCGAACATGGCGGACGGATTTTCATGTTCGAAGGCAGCATTGCAAGCGGCTATGTTTACGTCGGCGATTTGCCAGGTCCAATGACCGTTACTGCATCTGTCGATCTCGATCCGTTTGGCAGATTATGGGTCGGCGATCACAGTACCGATTTGCAGCATGTCTATAGTGCTGATCTGAAGTATCGCTGGACATTGCCCGGAAAGGTCGACGGACCGCGTGGCGTTGGGTTTGATCCGGGTGGTCAAATCGTATACATTATTGGATTCGACGGACACCAGGTAACGCGCTGGACAACTCCGGAAGCGATGATCCTGACTTCGCTGAAAGATGTTGCCGCGGATGTCGATAGCAGCGGTGTCGCTGTGCTGTTGGATAGCGTCGTTACTGTGAAGGGCTACGTCACGGTGAAAAACGAATTCGGCAGCAGGGGTCCTGCATTCATTCAGACGATGGATGGCATGTACGGCTGTGCGGTTTATGATCAAGCTTTTGTCGACTCTGTTTCACGTGGCGATGAGGTGATGTTTACTGGTAAAGTCATTCATTATCGAGGCTTGACCGAATTTCAGGATCTCACATCGGTGAAAGTTTTGAGCAAAGGCAATTCAATTGAGCCGCTGCTTATCACATGCGCTGATCTGGCAGACACCCTGGGCGAAGCGTATGAAGGTGTATTGGTGAAGCTCCTCAAAGCCAAAGTGAATGCCGAGGAGTACACCGCCAATTCAACGCTTTCTATTGGTGATCAAACCGGTTCCGCCGTGCTCTATGTTGATAAGGATGTCAATTACGCCGGATTCAATGTATATGGCGATTCCATCCAGATCGTCGGCGTGGTATCTCAGTATGATGCGGAAGCTCCGTATTACCAGGGCTATCAGATCATGCCGCGCGATAAAGATGATGTCAGCATTCCGGTTGGGGTAGCTGAAGGTGATGACGCGAAACTCCCGACCGTTTTCGCATTGCATCAGAATTATCCGAATCCATTCAACCCGACGACGATCATCAGGTATGATTTGCCGAAGGCGTGTGATGTGAAAATCGTGATTTACAACGCATTGGGTCAGCAGGTAAAAACGCTGATCAATGTTCGTCAGGAAGCCGGCTACAAGCAATTGCGCTGGGATGGACGTAATGATCAGGGCATTTTGATCAGTAGCGGATCTTATTTCTACTTGATCAAAGCCGGTGATTTCCAGGAAACAAAGAAGATGATGTTTGTAAAATAGCACGCTGTAGTGACAACTACCTCATCGGCGATGGTGGGGTAGTTGTTTTTTTTTTGAAATAAAGCTTAGCATCATGCTGAATGAAAATCATTGTTTATATTTTCCCGGGATTTTAAAAATTCACAACCGGACACTTTTTCAATTGGGTCCTTTTTGCATGTCATTCCCGCATGGTTTAAGCGGGGTGCCGCCCACGGGAATCCATTGTGCAGAGAGTCAAGTGGATGCCCGATAAAAGCATTCGGGCATGACAGATCTGGTTTAGTGTTTTGTCATTTTGAATTGAATTTTAAAAATCACTGCTTTTCGGACGGACTCTGGTTAGAGGCTGTCCGCGAACTACCTTTGAGCTGTCATTGCGAGGAGCGTTTTTTGCGACGAAGCAATCTCAACCGTTTTATTAGAGGATTGCTTCGGCTGGGCGCCCCCGGCAAAAAACGCCTCGCAATGACAATTTTTCGAGTTTTCGGACGGACACTAGTTAGTGTAGGACTGGTTCTCAAATTATAGGTCTGTTCACAGGAGAAAAATCCTTATCGTTTGACATCCCCTTTAAAGCGGGAGTCTGAGGCTGCGAATTGCAAAAACATTGAGGTCCTGTGGATGGCAACCAAATTATGATTTATTTCCCCTGGAATATTCATTAAAATTTTCGAACTATGATCGATAGACAAAAATCAACCGCTTTGCGCATGCTAATCAGCCTTCTTTTGCCATTGGGCTTTGCATCTGCGCAACAATCTGTTTGGACGCTCACAGATTATAAATCCTTTTATACAACCGAAGCCGCGCGCATCCACAACGTGAGCTTCGATTCGACTGCCGGAGACGGAGCCATTTTTCTGGCGCCTTCAACTGAGAATTTTGCCCTGGGGGGTGCAGCCACCGACGATATCGGCAATGCATCGAGAAATAATCCGAATAATGTCATTGACGGCAATCCGGCAACGTTTTGGCATTCGCCGGATGAACGCACGACAGGTATCGGCATAACTCTTGATTTGAAAGCGGTTCGAACAATTGATGAAGTACGTATCGTGGGTACAATGTTGGATACGATCAATTTCCGAATCAAGGGGTACCTGATCGAATTGAGTCTCGATGGTGATGCCTGGTCGGTTGTCGCAAAAAATGAGAACAATCCTGTCAGAAAAGATGTTATCGAAGTATTCGAACCATTCGTCGCCCAATATGTCCGCGTCACTATAATAAAAACCGATCTGAAGAACTGGACATTCATCGGTGAAATCGAAGTATACGGATCGGGCTATGCCTCCACGGGTTATTATATTTCGGAGATAAAAGATTTTAGCAAAAAGGTCAACTATGGCATCGCCTCATGGGACGTGGATTTGCCGCAAGGCACGGAATTTTCAATGCAATTTCGCTCCGATTCACTGGAAATTCGAAGAAAAAAAATTGTCTTTCGCTCCGGGATCGACACCCTCTGGCTGAACCCCAATATCATCCCCGGCTCAGAATATCTCCGCAACGTTAGTGGCGACGTTATTTACAGCTTTTCATTCGACTATGTGGTCGATTATGAAAGCGGCTTGTTAACGCGACTCACCACGGGTATCCTTGCTCCGAAAGATACGGTGGTCATCGATTATAAAGCCTGGGGGTACTGGACGGAGAAGTTCAACTCGCCCGACATACAGTTCAAAGTCGCTGAGCCGCGGCAATATTTGCAATTTAAGGCGAATTTTCAGACGCGAAGCCTGAATACACCCATGCTCAACCAGGTCGATATCTATTACTCGAAATCACCGATTGCCAACCGCGCGATTGCGAGTATTGCGCCGGATACTGTGATCGTATTGAAACAGGCTACCCTGTCCTATACGTTTGATTTGCAATTCGACGAAGGTGACCAGGGTATCGATACGCTGGTGATAAACACACCCACAGCCTCCAAAGTCACGAATGTACGTTTCAATAATCAATCGGTCGCTTACACCAATCATTCGACCTCCAAAAACCTCATTGTCGCATTCAATTCGCCGCTCAAGGCTGTCGGGAATGCGCAACTTGTGGTTGATTTCAGCTCAACGCTCATTCAGACAGATAATAGCTTCCCCTCGTACATCGTAAGCGCAAAGGTTGCCGATAACTATCAGTTTGTCGAGAAGGGGAAATGGAAGGTAAAAGCGATCGGCATTCCCGAAGCGCCATTATTGCGGGTGGAGGTCGCACCCAATCCATTCTCTCCCAACAACGACGGCGTTTGCGATTTTACGACAATCACCTTTTATATCGCAAAGATCAGCCATGCGCAGTCGTTGCAAGTGAAAATCTACAATCTGAATAACGACCTTATTCGGGTTTTGCACGATGAATATTCACCGGCAGATTTCTACCAGATTCAATGGGACGGGCGAGATGAAAATCAACAGCTTGTTCTGCCAGGCGTCTATATTTTCCAGGTTCGCGTCAATGCGGATGCCGGTGATTTTTATAAAACCAGGCTAATCACGGTGATGTATTAAGATACGAAGGACAAATTCATGGTGACACGCAATCGTTCAAAAATTAAACGGCAATCATTGGGCGCCGTGTGCCTGCTCCTGTTATTGATGCTGCCTTGCAACGCGGCATTCGAAGACATTGGTATCGGGGCACGACCGGCTGCGATGGGACGCGCGCATGTGGCAATTGCTGATGATGTGTTCGGCATGTTTTATAATCCCGCGGGACTGGGGCAAGCCCAAGCACTTTCATTCGGAACAATGTATGCCCGGCTGTACCCCGGCATTGATGATGATCAACTGCATTATGCGGCGTTTTCTGCGATTCTTCCGCTCAGCTTCCTCGGCAAAGTTGGCGTCGCGATAACCAATTTCAATATCGATGTTTACCGCGAAAATATGCTCTACCTGAGCTATGCCCATCGCCTGCCGTTCAATCTCGCGGCAGGGGTTAATTTCAAGCTGCTTCGCTGGGGCGCTGACGGCGATGTCGACCCTAATACCGGGATCAGGGATCGGAACTTTTCCTATACCGGTTTCTCGCTCGATGCAGGGCTGCTTTATTCCGCATTTTCCACCGGGAACACCTTGCTCGAACCGTTCGTGGGCGCTGGAACCGTCCAACTGGGGGTGACACTCAGCGATTTGTTACAGCCCAGTATCGCTGAGAATGGTGATGCGGACGCCAAATTACCTCTGGGTATCACAGGTGGGCTGGCATTTGTCAGACAGGATGCTCGTATTGGGGTAGGCATTAAGCGGCATGCGGAAAGAACCCGTTTGCAGCTCGGTGCGGAATTCGAATTGTATAAATCCAGATCTGAAAATCTGCCGGTGCAATTCAAGTTGCGCGGTGGCGGCGTTCGAATGTTGAGCGATCATAACGGCGGCGAGGTTGCAGCCGGATTCGGAATTGGGGTGAAATCGTATGAACTCGATTATGCGTACGTGTATCCCCTTGTACTCGAAGATGCAGGATCGAATCACAAATTATCATTTAATTTCAGGTTTTGATTTCATCGATAAATCTATCAGACAAACATACACGATCATGGCGGAGTAACATCCCATGGGAAAAATCACACTTAGTTCAGTACTCATTGTATGGATAGTATTGATAAATTTTCACGACGGCACGGCTCAGTATATCAATGCGCCCGGCGGGCAGGATGAAAAATACCAGAACTATGCGGAAGAAGGCTATAAAAATTATTCACAAGAATTTATAACCCTGAAGCATTACGATAATTTTGGGAATTTCCTGCTCGAAGGATTGAATGTCTATAATTTGAGCGATCCGCACCCGGCAAGCTCATCCGGTATCCTGAAAGAACGTGTTTATACAAACTGGTTTGAAAATCTGGTGCTGGTTCAGGATAATTATAAGGGATTCGCCACGAGTATCATGGTGGGCGATGCTGTTCGAACCAAATTCACATCCCTCACACTTGACAGGGCTCGCTTCAACGGCGTGCGCTGGGATGGTTCGACCATGAAAAATCGCGTGACCCTGGTTTATTCGAGAGTCTCGGATCCTATTTTTTCACCGTTTAAAAGTCAGCTTACGAGCCGCCTGACCGCTGAACATAAATGGAACCGATTTTTATACGGGGGTCACTGGGAAACTGAAATCGGGGATATTTTGCGATTCGGAACGACTTATGTAAATCTCCACCAGGCGAACAGCGAATATGATTCCAAGGATACCTCGTTAAGAGGCGCAGTCGCCGTGTCCCGTCCGGAGTATATTATCCTGCGTTTCCGCGATGATTCTCCGACGGATGGCTTTGGTAGCCGAGTCTTTGCGGCGCCTGAGATGTATGTTAACGGGCAGCTTACAGATATTGCTCCTTATCAGCAATATATTTACCCGGTTTCGGCAAACGGTGCTGCCTATCTTGATTTGCGCTACAAAATCCCTCGGGATGCCAACGCAATTCAATTTCATGCGGTGGTTGCAAATGATTATTTAATCCAGATGGCACATGAATTCTATGAAGATCCGTCGGCACCGACCTATCTGGTGCGTAGTAATTTTATGACAGTCGCCCGGGCTGAAGGCAATGTAAATGATGAATCGAATAAGCAAATGCTGGTACTCGATTATGCCCTGAATACAGGTCGATCTATTTACGGGATCGATTTTACTGCCAATATTTTGGGATTTCATCTCAAAGGCGAATACGAAACCAATGTGAGCTATTCAAAGTATCCGGTGTTGCCGGGCAAGGATTATTCTGAAACCAGCCATGCCTACTTTTTTCAGGGCAAAAGACGCTTTGGTCCGTTGACGATCGGCGGTGAATATTTCAAGATCGATCCGAATTATTTCACAAGCCTGTCAACCTTCAGCCGCGACCGCGTCATGTCGGGACTTGAAGATGATCTGATCGATACCTATCGTGCGCCAACGACTTCGGTTGATGACTCGGTTGGGGCGCATTTAACCAATGGCGGCATTTACGACTGGTTGGTGGACGATAATGATGATAACGACCGCTACCACGACGGATATTATTACTGGACGGTGCGCGATCCAAAAATGGGCAGCGACGCAGCCTTAGCGTACAAAACAAACAAAGAAGAAACGTTTAATCGAACTGCGCCAGAGCCTGACGCTGGCATTTTTCCCGGACTGGATGAAAACAATGACGGTATCCCGGATGACAATCAGAACAGCAATGATATTCCCGATTACGACGAACCTTTTCTGATGTATTACCGCGATCATCCCCGTTTCGATTTTGGAGACGACTGGAACAACAATGATTACATCGATAATCGCGAAAACGATCGCGAACCCGATCATATTTACCGTCGGGATCAAAAAGGACATCATTCATTTTTATCCCTCGAATTGATCAAAAATTTGGATTTCAGCGTTGGCTTTTTCCGAACCCAACAAATTGCCGGGGGCGGCAGAAATGATATCAATTATGGCAAAATTGAATACGATATGTACCTGCCCAGATGGGGCAAAATCCAGCTCAAGCATATTTCCAAACGCGTACATGATGATATCGCAGATGATACCTATCAATGGATTGATGGTGAGATGATGTTTGTTGCCGATCCCCTGTCCATGCGCAACAGCATGGTACACACATCATTTTTGCAAGCGCAAATCCTGCGTATTCCCAATCTGACCATCGAGCCGCTGAAGGTGAAGTATGAACACAATGCCCAGAAGAGTCTCCTGAACTGGGATGGTTCCGTGGCACAGGATGATAAGGATGTGATTGCCTGGCGCGTTGTCAATAAAATTGATTACAAATATCAGATACGGGATAATCTGGTGCTGATGCCCCAGTTAAAGCATCGCTATGAACTGCAATATCGCAATTATGAAGTCAACGGGAAAGCCAAGAGCGACACGCTGATCCATGAGCAAACGCTGATCCCAATCATTCGACTCGATTACACCCTGACGCCCAAAACGGTTCTGCGCATGGGATTCCAAGGCTTCTCCATCGAGGATATTCATCGCAAATTGAGCGATGGCGGCATATTTTCTTACAAAAAAATCGATAAAAAAATCGAGGGAAACAGTCATCGCGATAAAATTTTCATGATCATGCTGACCAGTTCAGGCGATTATAGCGGCTATAAGCTCGCTTTCAATATCGGATATCAAAACGTCCGTGAAATCTATTACAAACTGGATCCATCGCAGCAAATTGCCAGGAATAAAAGCTATAATTCGATATTCGTGCGCGTACTGGCTGGGTGGTAAGTCAAACGCGGGTTTTTGTTGATGTGTGTAACAGGTATGGGCGCCGGTTCTGAGCGTCTGGATTTTGCGAAAAGCGATGTCGGTGAACCGGCGAAACGTGAATTAATAAAGTTTGCCATATTCGATAGATCATTTTGCACTAAGATTGTAAAACAAAAATGACCGAAAAAATCATACTGCTTTTAATGGCTCTGGCAGCCGGATTGAGTTCCCTGGTGCCATCCGGTTCTGAAATCCAGGCATATTTTGAACAGGGGCAAAAGCTGTTCGTCATCGAGGATTACTCGCATGCCATCGAGAAGTATGAAAAAATTCTCAGCATCAAAAGCCCCTTTTTAGACGAAGACAAGGTGATGATTCGTCTGAGTGATGAATTCAACCTGCCGGTGACAATTGCGGCAAGGTATCAATTGGGCAATTCGCACAAAAACCTGGGAAATTACGATCAGGCTGTTCCGTATTTCAAGGAAGTGGAACGTAGTGCACCGGATGAAAAGCTCCGCTCCATGGCGCAGTACCAGGTTGTTCAGTGCCGCTATATTCAGGAAAATTATACCGAAACAATCACCGAATCCAGGCTTCTCATCGAAAAATATGATCGCAGCATGTATGTGGAGCATGGATATTATAATATTGGCTGGGCTGCATTTAAACTTGAAGATTACGATCAAGCCATCGACTACTTCACCTGGCAGTTGCAGAAATTCCCGAATGGTGAATATGCCCCAAGAGCACAATACCAGATCGGTGAGTGCCAGTTCAAACAGGAGGCGTATCGCAAAGCAATTGAAGCCTATCGCACGTTAATTTCAACCTATTTGCCCGAAGGATTCAGTCAGCGGCAATGGACGGATGTGGAACTGGACCGGCTTAAAAAACGCAGTCAAATTGAGTCCGGTGTGGGCAAGGGGCGCAAAGAGGAGCATCTCATTGAATTATCTGCGAAAGCATTCATCAAAGCCGGCGATGCGTATCTCAAACTCGATCAACCGGACAGCGCAATTATCAATTATCGCCGCGTTACCGAAGATTACAAACCATTGACCGATTTGGTGGAAACAGCCTACATCAAAATTGCTGCTGTAGATTTGGAGCACCGTGGGCTTGATGCGGGATTGGCAGTGTATCGCGATGCGATCGATCACAGCGAAGAGCGCATTTTCCAGGGAAAGATGCAATATCAAATCGCAAAGGTATCGCTTGATAATAAGGCGTACGAGCAGGCGATTGAGAACTTCGAGCTGTATGCAGAAGGGTATGCCGAAGTTGCCGATGAAGTCGGCTTCACGCTGGATGAAGCGCGCTACCAGATTGCAGCCACCTATTATGAGGCTGAGGATTTCAACGCCGCGCTTCTAAATTACCAGGTGGTTGTCGATTCGTTTCGGACGAGTTATCTTGTCCCGGTTTCCCACTACGGAATCGGTTTGTGCCAGCAGCGAATGGGAGCGTATCAGCCAGCGGTTGAAACATTTCAATATTTTATCACCGCTTATCCGCAGCACGAACAGGTGCCGAATGCATACCTGCAAATAGCGCGTATTTATTATGACCAGAAGGAATATGCCAAATCAATCGAAAGCTACCAGGGCGTTTTAAACCAGTTCAGCGATAGCTCCCGAATCGATATCAATACCATATATTTTGAGCTGGGAATTTGTTACCGTGATGCCCTGCAGTACGACGACGCCATACGTACCTTCAAGAAAATATCGAAAGAATCTCCGTTTCTTCCGGGCGCATATTCCGAAATGAGTGAAATCTATTTGAAGCAGAATGATTATCAAAGCGCGGTTTCCATTTTATTCGAAATTCTGCGGGTACTGGATGCGTCCGAAAGTCGCGCCCAGATTCATTATTACATCGGCAGAGTTTATGTTACTGCCAACGAATTTGATAATGCGCTGAAATATTTCAACCTGGCAATCGATTCACTCACCAATCCGCAATTGCACGCCAGCGCGTTATTCGGACGCGGCGCCATCTATTTTGAGAAGAAAGAGTATTCACAAGCCATTGCGGATTTTGAAGCGTTGCTTCGGGAAGAGGCAGATCGCAACACAAAGAATAAAGCGCGGCGTCGGCTGGCGACATGCTATCTGCAAACCGGACAGGCGGACAAAGCCCTGACTATGGCGCGCTCTTTCGTGGACGAAGCGAAAAATGATGCAGATCGGGGCGATGCGTTGCTTACACTGGCGCAGATTCAATATGAATTAAAACGCTACGCCGACGGCATCAATACCACTAATGCAATTTTTGACCTGAAGGTTGAAGATGAGGTTCTGGTACAGGCGAATTTTCTGCAGGGAAATTGTTATTTGGGGCAGGCGGATTATCAAAACGCGGTGACGATTTACCAGAATGCGCTCCAAAGGTATCCCGACACCAGGTTCGCTTCCGACTTGATGTTCCAGCTCGGAATTGCATATTACAATGCCAGCGATTTTGAATCGGCATCACGCGAATTTCAAAGACAGATTGCGGCTTATCCTCGCAATGAAAATACAATGTATGCGCGATATTACCGTGCATATTCGCTTTACCGGCTGGGAGATTGGGCTGCTGCCGCCGGCGTATTCGGTAGTCTTGCGGATGGGTATCCGGCGCACGACATTGCGGCGGAATGCAGATTCCAGCAAGCAGAATGTCTTTTCAACGCTCGCGATTTTGATCGGGCGCTGACGGCTTATCAACAACTGCAATCCGACTATCCCCGATCGGAATATGCCGCCAGGGCACTCTATAATTCTGCGTGGACGCTGGTGAATCGAAATGAAACCGAAGAAGCCATGAAGGTTTTTCATAAAATCGTTGATGTGTATCCGGATAGCGTTTATGCGGTGGATGCCCTGTTCACTATCGCCGATTATTACTACAACGACAAGCGCTATGATGAAGCGTCGGCGGCGTACCAGCGCGTTATGGATAAATACCCCGAACATGAATTGGCGCAGAAAGCCCGGGAGCATATTCATGAATTGGCGCAAATTACATCATTTCTAGAATATGAGAAAGCCAGCCAATTATTCGATGACAAAAAGTACCGCGAAGCAATCAAAGCGTTTGAAACGATCGTTGAAAAATACCCGGACGCGGATGTTGTGGTTGGCTCCCGCTGCAATATCGCTGCATCCTATGAGCAGCTCGGAGAAATGGAAATGGCTCTGAAGATCTACGAATCGATTATGACTATTTATAAAGATTCACCGGGACATGCCGATGCCTATGCATTTGCCAAGGAGCACCGGGACTGGATTAAAGAGAATTACTAATCGGTTATCGAAATCCTGTTTTAAGGAGGCTACATGCTAGACTACATTGAAAAGGGCGGTCTTTGGATTATGCTCCCGCTTGTGGGGCTGTCCATCATTTCACTTGGGTTTATCTTGGAGCGAATCTGGCGTTACTTAAGGGTGCCTCGAGGTAAAAATGCCGATAAAATACTTGAGGACGTCGAAAAGGGTATTCGAACGGGCGATATCCAGACAACCATCGCCTACTGCAAACAGCACAAAAATGTTCTGACATTTGCTTTCCTGCACATAATGGAGCGTTTCGAATTTCTGGTTCGTGAAAAACGATCAATTGGTGAAATGCGAGAAGAACTCCTGATTACGGGCGAAGAATTCACACGGGCATACCTGGAGGAATTTGTACCGGTGATCTTTAGCATAAGCACTGTATCGCCTTTGCTGGGTCTTCTGGGGACGATTTTAGGTATGATTAAATCTTTTGCAGCCATCAGCGAAAAAGGCGTGGGCGATCCCACGGTCGTTTCAAAAGGTATTTCAGAGGCTTTGATTACCACCGCCACCGGATTGATTGTCGCGATCCCTTCGGTGCTGGCATATAATTTTTTCAGGCGACTTGTAGAAAAGATCGGGCGACAGCTCGAACCGTATGAAAACTTATTTATCAATGCGCTGCTGCGCGATCTGGCTCGATTCAGAACCTACAAAGAGATGCTAAAAACCGCTTATCGCGATGGCGTCTTGAACCAGGATGAGAAGGTATTTTTGCAGCAAAAACGAGTTGAATTGAATATCTCAGAGGCAGAAGCCGCTGAACTGGAACGCGAAGTGAAACAGGGTGGGACTTGATTCGGTTCGACCAGAACGGATTCGCTTTTTGAAAATTTGCCTGACACTCTGAACTGCTCGTTTGCGCCAGGGCACACGCTATAAACATTCGAGGATGTGTCTGGCAGGCATCCGGTTGGCTCCCGATATGGTGATGCCCCCGAACAGTGCATAGCTGACAGCCAGTCATGAGTGTTTGGATAGACCGTATTCAACAGACGATACGTTTCCCTCTGCCTCTGAGGGACTAAATAATTGGAGAACTATTAGACGATGCGATCAAAGTCGACATTGGAAGAAAAGGGCATGGATATGACGCCGCTCATCGATTGCGTTTTTCTCCTGCTTATCTTTTTCATGGTGACCACGGTTTTCACAGCCCAGCCGAGTCTGCGTGTGGATTTGCCGAAAGCAGCCGAATCCGACTTGCCGCCGGAAAAGGACCTGAATATTGTGATAGCCAAAACCGGCGAAATGGAGTTGAATGGTGAACCGGTTACCATGGAATTCCTTCCGACCCGATTGCGGGAGGCGAAAGAGTTGTATCGCAGCAAGGTGTTGATTATCAAGGCTGACAAAGAGTGTATGCACGGACTGGTCGTCGATGTGATGGATGCGGCGAAAGGCGTAGGCATAGAAGAGCTGGCGATTGCGACCGAAAAGGAAGAGCAGAAAATTGGTGGTTAAAGCCATGCAGATGATGAAATTGACAGAAATAAAACATACTGAAAACCTATCTGTGGGCATGAAAGCCCGGCGTGCGCTCGCAGTGTGCCTGGTCGTTTCCCTGCTCATTCACCTGGCGCTCATCGTATCCGATATGCAAATCGAAGCCAAGAAAATCAAGGTCAAATCAAAACCGATGAGTGTCAAATTTATCCAAAAAGCGCCCAGACTGGTGAAGCCGCTTGAGCTTACCAAACGCCCGACAATTGTACAGCGTGCACTCACGCGCCGAGTAGCGCAGACGCGAACCGCTACCCCACGAAGTATGCAAACAGCGGCTACTCATGGCGGTACGGTCCTGGCTTCGCTTGCACGACCAGGGGAAGTGATCGAACGACAATTGACATCCTTTCAGCAGGTGGACCTGGGTCCGAATATCATTGCCGGCAAAGTCGAAAGCGCAAAGGAAGAAAAAATAAAAAGCCTGAATGAAGATTTGTTAAGCGCCTCCCAACTGGATTACGGGCGATATTCTTCCTTTGCCGTGCAGAATCCGAATGATAAGCGCGATGTAAAAGGCTTCGTACACCTTGCGCTTATCAAATATAAAACGAATTTCAAGGATTTCGGAGGAGAACCGGACTGGAATACCTCCCCGCTGGTATTGAAAAATATTGCAGAGTATCTGGAGAAATACACACAAATTAAAGCCGACTACAGGTATATTTTCACGCTTGATACCGATGATATCTTGCGCCGAAAAATCCCGATTATTTATATGCAAGGTCACAATTCATTCGATTACACCGAACAGGAAGCCGAAAATTTGGGACGCTATCTGCGCGCCGGCGGATTTTTACTGATTGACGATTCCCGCTTTCTCAAAGGGGGTCCATTTGACCGGGCTGTACGTAGCCTGGTCAAAAATGCCCTGGGCGAAGATGCGGTATTCGAACAATTGCCGAATACGCATTTGATGTACCAGATTTTCTTCGATTTCAATGGTCCGCCGCCGGGTGACGATGTATTAAGCACTTGGGATAGACCCACAGGCACAAAAACGATTTACGAGCATCTGGACGCGGTCTTCCTGGACGGGCGTATGGTTGTATTGTTATCAAATAAAAGCCTCAACAATGCGTGGAATTATGACGCCCACTGGCGGACGGCAAACGGAAATAATAATGTGCGTCAACTGCAATTCGGAGCGAATATCGTCATTTTCGCATTGCTGCAAGCCGGCGGATATACTCAACAAGTAGCGCAATACAAGTGATGGAAAGCGCAATTTTCAATCGGGTCTCGAAGCTACATGGCATTCAATCTAAAAGCGATGAAAAGCGAACAAATCGATCGGCGAAGCATCAAGACCTTCGTATGGCGTACGCTCCTGCTCGCAATGGGTATCTCGGTGATTCTGCATGCCATCGTTATCCTGTCGGGATTTGACCTTTCAGTGCAGAAAATAAAGCCTAAAAGCAAACCTCTTAGTGTCAAGTTTATCCAGACGGCTCCGCGCCTGGCAAAACCTTTGGAATTGGCAAAACGCCCCAAAATCGTACAGAGACAGCTTTCCAAACGAATCGCTTTCCAAAAATCAGTCAGACCACGTTCAATGAGCACATCGGCGGTTCATGGCGGAACCGTCCTGGCGTCGCTAGCTCGTGTGGGAGAAACCGTTGAGCGCCAATTCTTCATGAAACAGGCGGTTGACCTCGGTCCGTCGATCCAGCCGGAGCAGATAGAATCCCGAAAGGAATCAAATATAAAAAATCTGGAAGAGGACCTGCTTTCCGCCCGCTACCTGGATACAGGCAGGTATAAGGCTGCAATCATCCGCGATCCGTCGGATAAACGGAAAATATCCGGGTATTTTCACATGGATTTGCTGCGGTATCGCACCAATCATACAAAAGATTGGGACGGAAATCCCGGCTGGAATAGTGAACCAGCCGCGCTGCCCAATGTCGCCAAAGCCGTGGAATCATATACTGCTATCAAAATGGACTTCGGTACATTTATAACCATGGACTCGGAAGAATTGATGCAGTGCCCTATGGTTGTCCTGACTGGCGAAGCACCCTTCCAATATTCGCAGGCTGAGGCGGAAAATCTGGGCAGATATTTGCGAAAAGGCGGCTTCTTGTTCTTCGATGACTCCTCAGATGAGGTGATGATCGGTAGTCCGCTGGATCGTATTGCGCGCCGATTGATACGGGATGCATTGGGCGAAGAAATCGTTTTCGAGAAGTTGCCGGCAAATCATTCGCTATATCATATCTTTTTCGATTTCAACGGTCCGCCCATCGGTTTTGATTATCGTTTTGCAAAGTCAAGGAAATCGCCGTACACATTTCTTGAAGGTGTATTTATTGAAAATCGCCTTGCAGTGCTGATTTCAAATAAAGCCTATTGCAAATTTTGGGATCATGCGTATAGCGCAGAGCCAACTCACGGTATGAGTGATCCCACACGGCAGCTTCAGTTTGGCGTGAATATCGTCATTTTCGCCTTGACTCAACCCGGGGGGATTGTCTGGCAACAAATGAATTATAAATAGCGCATGAACGAAAAAGCAAGATTTTCATGCTGAGCGGAGTCGAAGCATAACGTATTATAACAATGACTTATCACCCTTCGACTCCGTTCAGGATGAACAAACAAAGACTATTCGTTATGCTACAAAATACGGAGGATTTATGAAAAAAGAATATTTTACAATCGGATCACTGTTCCTGGCGGGGATGATTTTGTGTTTTATTGCTTTTATTCAATGCGCAGCTCTTGCCCCGACAAAGCAATTGCTGATAACATCGATGCAGCCCGTTGTGCCCGAAAACAGCGAGCTTTATTCGGTTTCTGAAGACGGCGCACTCGCCTATGAAGAGAAAGGGATGAAAATTGTTGTGAAACCGATGGATGATGAAAAACTGAATAAAATGTTCCCCGAGATCTCGTACAAACGGGACGCTTCCACCAATCCGTACACATTCGGAAATTGGATCGATCCTGAATTGGGATATACGCCGATCCGTTTCACCGCGTTTGTCGTGAAAGTTTTCAATTATACCAAGCCGAAAATAAATTTAGATCCCAGAATTGCCATTCTTCAATCCGGGCGCGGCGATAAGCTTTATTCCTACACGCGCGATCAGAAAGAGGATGCCGATCGCGAAATACGCTCGGTTGAAGACGTCGGAAGCGCACTGAATTTTGAAAGCTATTATATGAAATTGCGCGGCTCCAGCGGCGTGGAACGCGACCGGTTTGAAAAACGCATGGGCATCGTTCGGCAAACCCTGTACGTCGACGGACCCGTTTTCAAAGGCGATAAAAAAGAAGGTATGCTGGTATTCGATCCGCTCGATCCCGGGGTAAAATCGATTGAACTGGTACTGAAAGATTTCGTTTTCGAGTTCGATGCAACCAATTGGCCCAAGGTGAAAAAGGACGTGGTATTCAAATTCAGTCGGGAACTAATAAAAGAAACGGCAAAATAATTTGGATTCAAAAGAAACTGATGCCAGATTTTTTAGCGTCCGGAAAATTTGATATCAATCTTGTGCGAGGCTTTCGGGAGAGAACGTAAAAAAATCAATTTTCAACATAATATAGAATAACGAGTTATAAGATAATTCATTCATGCTGAAATCGATTCGACAACTGGTTTTTATATGCATCGCGATAATATCGTTCCAAAGCCAACTCTTTTGCGATGTCAAAATACTGATATTACCCTTTTGGGACAAAAGCGGCTTGAAGCACGAACGGTGGGATATTTCGCGCGAAATCCCCGGGTTTTATGCCGACAGCCTGGGATCGCTTTACGCTGTCAAAAAGCCGAAAGAGGTTGCGGATTATCTGCTGCTGAATCAGTTCTCAGTCAGTGATTTTCAAAAAGCTGAAGTGCTTACCCGTCTGGCACGAGATTTCGACGTCAATATTATTGTGTACGGTCAAATCGATAAATTTCAAATCGGGCGGCTGAATATCGGAACAGCCATCATCAGCGGATACGCTGCGTACCAGGCGCAAATCAAGGTATCGTATCGTATTTTCGATCGAAAAGCCGGCGCATCGAGCGAAGAGCGAATTTGTGAGAACTCAACCCGGCAGAAGGAGTTCATCAATTTCGCTGCAAAACCAGGTGAGCAAATCAATTATAGCCAGTTGGACAGCCTGGATTTCGCATCGCCGGAATTTATGCGAACCGTGTTGGGGGGCGTGCTGCTGGAAACGAGGAATCAACTGGTTTCCCAGGTGATTAATGCCTATCCTTTGCCAGAAGAGATTCGTTCGGCAACGGAGGTATATTTTGAAGGTCGTGTGTTAGTCGTGCGTCAAAATGAGGTGTATATAAATGTCGGGCGGGCTGAGGGTATTGTTGCCGGCGAGATATTTTCGGTTTACTCCAAAGATGAAGAGCTGAAAGATCCGGAAACGAAACGCATATTGGGCTATAGTGAAAAAAAAGTGGGCAAAATCAAAGTGCTTTTCATCAAAGATAATCATCTGTCGCACGCAGCTATTCTGGAGGGAGCGGGGAAGATTAAGCCGGACGATATCATTCGTATCAGGAAGCGCTGAATCTGTGTTGGATTAATTCGCTTTTGATTCAAGGCTTTCAAGCGCCTCGCGTGCGGATTGTTGCACTGCCAGATTGCTGTCTTCCAACAAATTTTTCAACAATTCGATTGCTTCTGGCGTTCCAATTTCACCGAGTGCATCGGCTGCACGAACTCTCAGCGCTTTGTTTCCGTATTTTGCGGTATCGCGCAACACTCGCAATGCCTCGGGGCGGTTAAATTGCCCGAGCGCCGTTATCGCCAATCCCCTGAAAAAGCTGTTGTCACTACGCTTTGCGATTTGGACAATGTACTCGTACCCCCGATCATCACCGAGACTGGCGAGTGTTGAAGCGGCTAAAATCCGCGTATCGGTTTTTTTAGAGCGATCATCGAAGATTTTCCCCAATTCAGAAATATGATTTTTATCGCAAATTTTGCCCAACGAAATTGCCGCCTGGTGTCGGACGTCGATGGTTTCGTCCGGAGATTTGATCCGTGCCAGCAGCGCTGCGGATACTTCCGGTGTTCCGAAGGAACCCAGGGCACGGGCAGCATAATATCGAACGCGATCGTTCTTTGAAACCAATTTTTCCAGCAACGGTTCGATGGCGGCTTCCGATCTCAGTTGCATCAATGCATAAGCGGCTGCTTTTTGAACATCATAAAATTCATCATTTTTTAAAAGGTTGATTAAATCACTCGTTGCCTGGGAAACGTGCATGTCGCCGATCAGCGAAGCAGCTTCCTGTCGTACGGATTCTTCCGGATCTGCCAGGGCGTGAATGATTTCGGCATGAATTTCGCTTCCGCGTTTGACTAATTTGGCGCGCTGAATATTTTTTTCCATGTCCCGCAATTTGATCAGGCATTTCCACAAAAGCACTTCAGCAGCCGGGTCTTCGGAACCATGCGATAAACCATTTTTAAGATATGAAACAGCCTGCCTTAATTCAGGCTCCTGAACCGCGCGTTTATACATTGTCGGATTCGCTTCGTAAATGCGCTCCGCTCTGGAAAAATCCGAATTGCTGCAACTGAATAATAAGCTTAACCAGTACAGGAATACCAGTGCCGGGAAGAATCGTTTCATTTATGAATCCTCGATTATATTTTCGATTAATATAATTCTTTCGCAACAATTAATCAAGTCAATTTTGAGTAATATTAAAAATCCGATATATTTCAACGCACCAAATTCATTTTGAGTTGAGAGCATTGGGATATGCATGATTCAGATAATTCCATCTGAGCCGCGTTTGAATTCTATCCTTAATTATGGAGCCACTTGGCATGCAGTCAAGTTTTTTCTCGATAACAGCAATAAATGTGCATTTTTGGCGAGTTCGCTTCAGCAAGTTGAGCCGGATTCTTATGGCATCATCGATGGTGCTGCTGGGCTTTACGATCAAGAGTTTTCCCGCAAATAAGGAAGCCCGTGCAGCCTGGGTCACCCGATGGACTTACACGCCGGGATTTAATTCCAGTTATCAACGTGCAAAAATTCGTGAAATAATGCAGCAATTGAAAAGTGCGAATTTTAATATGGTTCTTTTTCAAATTCGGGGACAGGGAGATGCTTTTTATAAATCTGAGTTTGAACCCTGGTCCCAGGAATTGACCGGCATTCTGGGAAACGATCCCGGTTGGGATCCGCTTCAATACGCCATTGATGAAGCGCGGAAAAATAGCCTCGAACTGCACGCCTGGGTAAATGTTTATCCGGCGTGGGAGGGAACCACACCGCCGCGAACCACGATCCCCAAACATGTGTACCTGGCGCATCCAGACTGGGTGTGTGCCGATTATTACGGCAAACGTATGGATGGCAATCACGAAGGATATATTTTCCTGAGCCCGGGGATCCCTGAAGTGAGGGAATACCTGCTAACCGTGTGTCTGGATATTACTGAGCGATATAACATCGATGGCATGCATTTCGATTACATTCGGTATCCGGCAAATAAATATTCCTATGATTCAGTTAGTGTCGCGCGTTTCAATTCGCCTGAAGGAAATCCGGACAACCTGGACTGGGCATCCTGGCAAAGGGAGCAGGTCAATACTTATGTGCGTGAATTTTATGCACAGGCGATGTTGATCAAGCCCGCGCTGAAGGTATCCGCCGCTGTGATTGGGAAATATGACTACGGTTACACCGGCTGGGATGGATACAATGTCCTGTATCAGGATGGCAGGCGCTGGATGGAAGAAAGCGTTATGGATTTTCTCGCACCAATGATTTATTGGCGTATCGGGCAGCTTGATCCCTGGGCGCCATTCGAGGTGTTGCTCAGGGATTGGGTTAAAAAAAATTCATTCGGACGCCATATTTACGCCGGTATAGGAACCTATAAGTTGACCGCTGATTTCAAGGAAATATCGGACGAAATCGACACCTGCCGTTCTGTCGGCGCCCCAGGGCAGGTGCATTACAGCTTTACCAGCCTGGAAGAAGCAGGATTTTGGGACGATCTGAAGCGTGTCAAATATAAAGACCTTGCGAATATGCCGGCGATGCCCTGGAAAGATGCGGTGAAACCGAATAAACCGTTAAATCTGGCGGCTGCCTGGTTGACGCCCAATGCAATTCATCTCACCTGGTCAAATCCCGTGGTTGCGAGCGATGGTGATTCCGCCAGCTATTTCAATATTTACCGCAGTGTGTCTCATGCACCACTCGATATCGAAGATCCGGTTTATTTGTACCACATAACACCTAATAATTATCCGAGTTACATCGATACGAACGTGGATTCAGGCGAAATTTATTATTACTGGCTCTCTGCGCTCGATGATGCCGACAATGAAAGCCTGGTTTCCAGCCGCATAAAAGCTGATTTTTCAAGCGCTGTCATGGCGGCAAATCAGCTTCAGCCCGGACGGTTGGTGCTGTCCCAGAATTACCCCAATCCATTCAATCCGAAGACATCAATCCGATTTACAATTCCATCGAACTGCGCCAACCAGCAGGTATCGCTCGCAATCTACGACGTGCTGGGAGCGCATGTGAAAACATTGCTCAACGAGCCAACTCCGTCAGGTACATACCGAGTATTTTGGTACGGCGACGATTCAAGGGGGAAGCAAGTTCCGAGCGGCAGCTACTTCTGCCGTCTCAAATATGGAGAAGAACGCATTATCCGTAGAATGCAACTCATCCGTTAACAATGGGAGGAATACGAGATGAAAAATCATTATTTATTTGTAATCTGTTTGTTGCTCTTCATACCATTGTCGCTGCTTTCACAGGAGCGTACGATCTTGTATGTGGATGATACCGATCCGGGTTATCAGGAATATGGCGGTCCGTGGCGCAGCGGAACCGATCATCAAGGGAGTGAGACAGCGGCTTGGGGAGCTACCAGTCGCGAGGTTCCTATGGATGTTCTGGATTACGATGAAGCCGCGGAATGGACGCCGACAATCACCACAGCAGGATATTACGCCACTTATTTCATCCTGCCACGCAACGCAAACGGTCGCAACAATGCCATGTATGTGGTCAATGCGTTTGGATCTGCGCCGGATACCATGCGTTTCAACCAGGCGACCAATAGCGGCAACTGGATATTTCTGGGAATTTATTATTTCCCGATCGGCGGCGAAAGTTCAGTCAAGGTGGTCAATGACGATAAAAGCACCACGGGTTATATGTTTCGGGCGGATGCGGTTCGCCTGATACATTGCATGGATACCAAAGATATTGAACCTGTGCGCCGTAATGAATACAAATTCGGTGAAGTGAGTATGGGAGAATATAAGGAATGGACGCTGAGGATTTATAACCTTGGCGGCACACCATTGACTATTCAAAATACTGCTTGCATGACTTCGAATTTTGTTATTCGGAGCAATGTATTCCCGCAAGTGCTCGACACACGGGAATATATTGATTTGACCGTGCGCTTTTTGCCCGATTTTGAGACGACATTTTATGATTCAATGGTCATCACCAGCGATGATCCCGATGAACCGGTTATTAAAATCCCGGTGCAGGGAAAGGGCACGGCGACAACGGTCATTGTCAATAATGATGATGGTTTTCCGTTTTATCTCGAACACACCGGCGCATGGAGATCGAGTAATGGCGCGGCGGAAATCGAAGGTCTGGTGAATCCAACAAGCAAGTATGTGATCGTCAGTACAGATATTGAAGCGCGTTGCCAATTCATTCCAACGATTCCCAAATCCGGTTTGTACAATATCTACTATTGTGGTCCCGCAACGCAAAACGCTGCCACACACGCCATGTTCGAACTACATCCCTTCGGCGCGCAGATTGATACGGTCTGGATCGATCAAAATGCGTCAACGGGCGATGACTGGAAATTGCTGGGTACGAAATTTCTCATCGAAGGCGGAGAAAATTCTGTTTATGTAGTCAACGACGGAACCGGCGCCGGCTACGCATTGCGGGCAGATTTGATTAAATTCACTTACGTGCCTTCAGTGCCGGATATTAATGTCGGTGTCAGCGAGTTCCGCTGGATCGATGTGCCGATTCACTCTTCTGCTAGCAAAAAGATCCGGGTGAATAACCTGGGCAGCCAAAACCTGGTGATCGAGAATCTCTCCACGAAGACACCCCAATTCGCCGTTTTGGCGCCGACTGCGCTGCCATTTACTATTCCGGCACTCGATAGCGCTTCGATTGAGGTTGCATTCATCCCGACCGGCGTACTGAATTATGAAGACAAACTGACCATCGAAAGCAATGATATCGATCAGCCATCGATCACATTGAAATTGACCGGGAATGGCATCGGGGATCAATTGGTTGTAGATGACAGCGATTCAGCCCTGTGTACGATTTGGGGCAACGAAGATACAACCTGGCATTTTTCAGCTTCTATTACGGGATACAAGGAAACAAGCCTTTTTGCCTATAAATACCGCAGCCCGTATTCTTATGTCGAATGGCAGATCGATGTGCCCGCCACAAGGCAATATGAGGTTTATGCCTCTTCCGTACCGAGCGGCAATTCAACCCACCACGCACCTTATGTCATCAATGTTCCGGGCGGCGTTCCGGACACAATTGAGGTGGATCAGTGCGGAACTACTCCCAGCAATATCTGGGTCTACCTGGGTACATATTCATTCATTGAGGGCGTCAGTACCAGTATCAAGTTAGTCAACGATACAACTCGTACATACCAGGACACGATGCTGGTAATTCGAGCGGATGCGGTGAAATTATCCCAGCCGGTGGCGGTTGAGCTATCCGCATTTTATGCCGCCTACGAAGAAGGCAACATTGCAATTCACTGGGAAACGCGTCTGGAAAAGAATCATCGCGGATTTAATATTTACCGCACTGCCAGCGATGAAATCAAGCCTGAACCGCGATATCGGCTTAACCGGGCATTGATCAGCGGTAAATCACCATATAAATTCGTGGATGATACCGCCGGCGAAGGAACCCTGTATTACTGGCTTGAAGATGTGTCATTAAAAGGATTGAAAACGCTGCATGGTCCAATCTCTGCGAACAGCGCATTTGACATGCCGGCGATTTACAGCCTCTCGCAGAATTATCCCAATCCGTTCAATCCGAAAACTGTCATCAGCTATTCATTACCTAAAACCGAGCAAGTTCAAATAAAAGTATACAACATACTGGGCGAATTGGTCAAAACTCTGGTAGATGCTAAAGTGAAAGCCGGTCAGTATAAAATAAGCTGGTTCGGAAATGATGAGAATGGTCTGCCGGCTGCTTCAGGGATTTATTTTCTGCAAATTCACACGAAAACTTTCACCCAAACGCGTAAGATGATTTTGATACGCTGATGTGGATTCGGCTGACATCTGGCTAAAGCTGGCTGCCCGATGGTTTGATTGATAAAATAGCCTCGCTGAGAATACAGGGATTATCGAGATAACCTATATTTTGTGCTTTTATAATCCCTGTATTCATTTTATGTGAACCTTCGCAGCCTGGTGTGCGTTTTATTGAAGAATCAAATCGCGAGAGATGAATCCTTTGGATTGGATAATATGAATTGAAAGCTCTCGATTTCAGTATCAAAAAAATAGAACACAGATTTAGCTGATCGAACGGATTTACACGGATTCAGTATAGCTGTAAACAAAAATCCGTTATAATCCGCTAAAACCGTTCAATCAGTGCTTGATTTAAACATCTAGTTGGAGGTAAAATACAATTTCAATCAAGGGAATGATTGTTAACGATACATTAAAAATCAAATAACTAATCCCTTAATTGCTCGAAATCGAGAGCGGTCAAAATGATTAAGCGACTTTTGCAGTTAATTATTTTGACTTTAATCATTTTGCCATTTTATTCTATCGTTTATAACACACTAGTAAAACAAGAACACGGATTGAGTGGATGAAACGGATTTAAACGGATATTTTTATTTAAATTATTTCGTTGCAATAAAATTTTAAAAGCCTTTTTTCCTTACGATTAAAAATCAGTTTTCATCCGTCAAATCCGTTAAGATCGGTGTCCTATTTTATATTTGTTATATTCCTGAAATCGAGAGCTTTTCAAAAATAGGAAAGTAGCCTTATGGATGACTTAACGAGATTCCACGCATGCATGAACTATGAAGCGGTTGATCGCTGTCCGAATCATGAAATCGGCGTCTGGCCGCAAACTAAAAAAAGATGGCAAACTGAGAACAAGAAATCGGTCGGAGCTTTTCATTGGGACTGGCTCGAATACGAATCATCGCTGGAGCTGGACCGGCGTGAATATATCGCTGTGAATTATGGATTCATTCCGCCATATCCGGAAAAAGTGCTTTCCAAAACAGACGAATATGAAATCGTGCAAAGCCCGAAAGGAATTGTAAGCAAAGTGCTGCTCGAAGGCAAGGAGGGTGGCTTGGGTATGTCAATGGATCAATATCTCAAGTTCCCGGTTGCCGAACCTGAAGATTTTGCAGCCATTAAAAAACGCCTCGTATCCGCCATACCCGAACGATACCCGGCGGATCTCGAACAAAAGCTGATTCAATGGCAAGATCGAGAGTGTCCGTTGATTCTGGGGCGCTGTTGCGCTGTGAATGGTTTTTATTGGCGTGCGCGCGAATTTATGGGCACTGAGGCGCTCTCGCTTGCATGGTACGATATGCCGCATCTGATGCATGAAATGATGGAGGTTTTCGCGGATTTTGTCATTGAAACCAGCCGACCCGTACTGGAAAAAATCCAGATCGATTATTTCACCTTCAACGAGGATATGTCCATGAAGTCCGGACCGCTCTTAAGTCCGGATACCTACAAAAAATTCATCTTTCCGCATGCGAAACGAGTTATCGAATTTCTCAGGAGTTACGGAACTCAATTCATTGCAGTTGACACCGATGGCAATCCCACTGCGCTGATTCCCTTGTTACTCGATGCGGGTGTTGATACGCTCTGGCCCCTGGAACGCGCAGCCGATGCCCATCCCCTTGAATTGCGTAAAAAATTCGGGAAATCACTTCGGCTCTGGGGCGGCGTGGATAAGCGGGTTCTCAACCAGGGGGAGCAAGCCATCAAAGCCCATTTAAAAGAGCTCATTCCTCTGATCGAAGAGGGGGGATTCATCCCCACCATCGACCATACTGTCCCGCCCGATATTTCATGGGATACTTTCAGGATGTATATGGATTATAAACAATCGTTAATACGAGGTGAGTTCGAAAAGCTTGAATAGGAGAAAATGATGATAAAAAAATTTTCAATCAGTCGCGACGATTCTATTTATCAAGCCTGGCCCGATGTCGTATTGACAACTTCCGGAAAGCTAATCTGCATTTTTTCAGAGTGCACCCACCACGGCGATCGCTCATACACCCGCATCATGCTTTGCGATTCCCTCGACCGCGGTCGCACCTGGACGCCCAAACGCGCGCTATCCGAGCCGACACAAGGATTGCCTTTTTGGAATTGTGCCCGGATTATGCAACTCAGCGATGGCAGAATTGCGGCGCTGGTTGATAAAATTTACACCAGCGAACGGGACGTACCCGAAAAACTAGAAAACTATCTCTTTTTCAGCGCCGATGATGGGCAAACCTGGGATGGACCGCATCTTACACCGGCTCAGGGAATTGTGCCCGATAAGCTGCTCGAACTGAAGAATGGGCGCTGGATTCTTTCGTGCCAATATCGCGATCCTCAAATTGATAATCTGGTGCAGCGGCTCTGGTACTCCGATGATAAAGGGAAAACGTGGAGCGAGCCGGTGATCGTGGGACGAATGAAAGGGCTTAACCTGTGCGAAGTCTCCATCCTGCCGGTTGAGGGGAATACGTTGGTCGCTTTTCATCGCGAGAATTCGGGATTGGGCTGGGACTGTTTTAAAACCATTTCCTTCGATAATGGTGAGTCCTGGGGTGATCCGATTCGGTTCCCGCTTCCCGGCTGTCATCGTCCGGTAGCCGGATGGTTGAAGGAGGGCAAAATTATGATTACGCACAGATTCATGCAGGGCGGACGGGGCTGGGGAAAGTGGACACAGAATTTTTTCGCGGCGATCACCGACAAAGAATCAGCCCTGGCAGCTACCCGTGAGCAAGCCTGGACGCGCATCCTGCCAGTTGATTTCGACCGGTCTCCGAAAAGCGATTTGGGATATTCCGGTTGGGTCCAGTTCGAAGACGGCGAGATTTATATCGTCAATTACATCCTCGATGATGCACCGAAAGGGCAGATTCGCGGGTATTCATTGACGATGGCAGACTTTGTGTTGGAATAGAAAATTGGGCTGAGATAACGATGCAAATTGATTTCACGGGGAAGACTGCTCTCATTACCGGTGGCTCACGCGGTATCGGGCGCGCGATAGCCATTCGCCTGGCTCAGGCAGGGGCGGATGTGGCAATCAATTATTTCCGAAAGCGCAATGCTGCCGAGGAAACAGTCGCTCAAATTGAAGCTACTGGACGAAGAGCGTTGGCAATCAAAGCCAATGTCGCGGTGCATGAGCAAGTGCATCATATAATCGATGAAATTGCGAACACATTCGGCAAAATCGATATTCTGATCTCCAACGCTGCCTCCGGCGTTCTGAAGCCGGCGATGGAGTTGACCGAACATCATTGGCACTGGACACTGGACATCAATGCTGGAACATTGTTGCCATTAATCCAACACAGCAAACCATTGATGCCCAAAACCGGAGGCAAGGTTGTGGCAGTTTCGAGCCTGGGTTCCATCCGCGCCATTCCGAATTATACCGCCGTGGGTGCTTCCAAAGCCGCCCTCGAATCGCTCGTGCGGCATCTGGCAGTGGAGCTGGCACCTGAGAATATCAACATAAATGTGGTCTCGCCGGGCGTCATCGATACCGATGCCTTGAAGCATTTTCCCAATCGTGAGGTTCTGCTGGAAGGTTCGCGGAAGCGCACCCCCGCCGGTCGCCTGACCACACCCGAAGATGTCGCCGATGTGGTGTTGTTTCTGTGCAGCGACCTGGCGCGGATGATTCACGGTCAGACGATTATCGTGGATGGCGGCTATTCGATTGTGGCTTGAAAACCTGCTGGCTCATTGCGCGGCAAGCCTTATCGCAGCAACAGCAATTTTCTCGTGCTGCTGAAGCTTTCAGTCGTCAATCGATAAAAATAGACGCCGCTCGCTAAATGCGTTGCATCAAAATGCAATTCTTGCTTTCCCACAGGTTGCCAGCCATCAACCAGTCTGGCGACTTCCCTGCCCAGAATATCAAAAACGATCAACGACGTATGACCGGGCGCAGTTAGTTCGAATCGGATTTTTGTGATGGCATTGAACGGATTGGGATAATTCTGCGCCAATGAAAATTGCGCCGGTTCCAATGAGAATGGCTCATTGCAATCGATGCCCGCAATAAGCTGCTCTGCCAGGGCAACCGCCCCGTTGTAATCAACAATATAATGCCACCAATTATTCAACACCCCGTCGGTGATGCCGGTATAGCGTGGCAGGTGCCGGAACCACCAGCGCATGTAGCCGCGCTGCGAGCAAGCCCATTCCTCGCAATTAATGGTCCGGGTCTGATCCAGCAGCTATCGTTTCCAGTTATCCGCATACGTCGTTACGTACGTTCGGTTGCTGTAATCATAATCGGACATTCCGTTGGGTGGGAAATGAATGTTGCCGATATGCGCTTTGCCCGCTATTTCCCTCTCGATCCTGGTGAATATTTCCCATGCGTTCGGGTACTGCGAATGCAGATCCCAGCGACCGTAAACATGCCAGATCGCGCTTTCAGCCCGGTGACCAAAGCTGTGCAGCGCTTCTGCCACACCGCGTTCATAATTCCAGCCCATCACCGAAAGCAGGTTTTCCAGCCCCGGATGAGCCAGCGGCGGTGAATTCCACCAGAAGGCGCCCGGTCCCACCAGTTGAGATTCATACATCCCGGCGAACGGATACGCATACACCCACACTTCATCAATTTCGCCGTTGTTGCGTTTTGAAACGAAATCGTAGTAATCAATCATGGCATTGTAATCGAAGCGCACCCGTCCCTCGATCTCTGCCAATCGTTTCATTTCATTCAACCGAGCTGGCGTGCTGTAAAAGTATGCCAGCGTATCGATTGTCATCAGCTCACCGTCGAAGCGCGAAAAGATCCCCTCATCGTCATGCGTCTCTACAATTTGAAATTTCACCACGCCATCGGTGCTGTAGGCGAAATCTTCCAGAATCTGGCTAACTAATTCATGCGGATCGTCCCAACCACGAACTTCGTTGATGCGACGCATACGCACGGAATCGATCACCGGATTTTGCAGCACGAGTGCAACTTTTATGGTCAGGGTGGGAGCATTTTGGGCTTCGAAGTCATTTACAACATCGACTGAAGCTGAACCTGATAATTTTGATGTCGATGCATGGATGGTTGTTTTTCCCAGCGAATAGGCGGTGATCTTTCCAAATTCATCGACGGTTGCGATCGTCCGATCATCCGACGACCAGTTGACATACTCGGTAGAAGTATAGGGAAACGCGTTGCCGTCGAAATCGACCATTTTCACCGCCAGCGACAATGATGTTTCGGGGACAAGCAGCACGGGGTCGGGCAGTATTTGTAAATGAGAAATGGCTGTCGAGGTATACAGCACCCATTCACCGAGGAATATGCCGTTCGCCTGGGGATTGCGCGCTGTCAGTCGGACGATGGTTGCCGGTGTCAATTCGAAATGGGTTGAATCCCACTGAAAAAACAAAAACGGATCATTATTAACAAGCTTTCGATAAGTTCCGGTGCGTTGAGTCAAAGCATCGTATGAGTCTGCTGTCTCGAGCGACCAGTTGCCGGCGTTCCAGAAGAATACCTTGCTATCGCTGAGGCTCAACGATTCATTGAATTCAAGGGTGAGGACCAATGAATCGCTGGTGCTGACGCCGGCTTCTGTGAGATGGGTTCCGTCAAAAACCTGCTCCACTGTGCCTTTTGTGAAAATGGGAGTTACCATCGCTGTAAAAGTCGAATCCTGCAAGCCGGCAGCGACATCAATCGGATTATGCAGCGTAACCTGCGCCTGACTATCCGCACCCGGTATAAAAGAAATCAAAATCGAGAAAAAAAGCAGCCTGGCGCTATATTTGATTTGCATCGAGTTACTCCTTGAATTTATTTATTAATTAATTTCAAACCCTGCTTCATCGCAGCATCGAAATCGCCGATAAAAATCCACCAATTCGTTAATGGTTTTCCCTGGTATGACAACTGATTCTCCTTTCCGGGTATGCTTTGCATCCAGAGCGTAAACCAGTCGAGGCTGTTACAATTCCAACGCTCGCAATTCATGCGCTTCTTTTGCCCGGAGCCGTCGGGTTTCCAGTCTTCCAAATCGGTTTCCACGTACCTGGGATTTGCCCAGTCGTAATCGCGTTCGCCGTTGGGTGGATAATGCGCCCAGCCGCAGCCCGGACGAATGATTTTATGCGTCCGGTCGCTGCCGACAAATTTGCCCCAGAAAAGCAGCTTGTCCCATTTATTTTTTGGCGTATTGTCACGATCATCGATAAAATTGAGAACAGCTTCGATTTGATGAATATGATCCTCAATTGCCTCGGATTGTCCTCGCTGGTAGTTATAGTGATAAACTGTATATGTATGCGCGAAAACGGGCAGGTCATCCGGATCCCGATTGCTGTTGCTCACATCGCCAAAAGGTCCTGCCATGTTGGATTCCCAAAGGTGCACCACACCGCCGTGATAGCCCCAGATCCAGATTTCTTTCACGCCCCGCTCTTCCACCCAGTACCGGGCATCGATTTTTTTCATGATGGCGTTATAATCTGTATACGGAACTTTGCGAAATGCCTTTTTCACGGTCGGCAATGGTTCGAGAAATTCAAAGATTTTTACAATTGAATATTTTAAAGACGGTTCTGCTTCCGGGTTTTTATAAAAACGATACTTCGATCCGTTTTCAAGCGTTTTGACAATTTCTTTCGACAGGCTGTCGGTTTTGGCGCGTGTGAAAGCCAGGCTTTTGCCCCAATCACCTGTAACGTCAATGTTGATATTGGACTCCTTCAGCGGAAAGAAATTGGCAACAACCACGGGGACATGATAAGTCGTTTCATCTTCACCAGCGTTCGCTGCACCTGGCACACATAAGATTAAGCTCATACCCAGCAGCAATGCGGTTGCGTGGAATGAAAGTTTTTTGAATTTTCGCATGGTTCGACTCCCTTTGTTCAAAAATTTCTATTCTCTTGATATTTATATTTACATGCTACCTGAGCAGTACCATTTTGCCGGCACGGTGAAATTCACCCGCATCAACTCGATAGAAAAACACTCCAGAACTCGCCGGTAATCCATTTTTATCATCACCATCCCACTGAATCGAATGTTGCCCTGCGGACAAGCGGCAGCGTAATAATGTGGCAATCTCCTCACCCAGAATAGAATAAATTTTCAAGGTAACCTGTTCTGATTGTGGTAGATCGAGCCGGATTCGGGTTTGAGCATTAAACGGATTCGGAAAATTTTGATAGAGCCGGAAAGCGGACGGCTGATTCACCGTGCCGGGATCCGATTCAACGTTGGCGAGAACGCTGTTTCGCACGCCGGGCGTACCGCCGATTTGTTTTGAAGCTGCCCAATTTTGCGGCTGTGAATTATCCGAAGACGGGTCAATCAACTCCAACGTGGGTCCGCTGCCTTTCGGTGTTTCCGCCCAGGGTGCCTGCGCGCCAAACGTGAGTGAATCGATCAACTCACCTTTCGCATCGAATAATCGGATGAGTTCGCCGTCGCTGCTCAGCCCGAAATCCATGTCCCCGAAGCAAGGGGGGAAGTCGGGGTGCATTTGCCGGAAAGCCACCGTATCGCGGCACAAAACGACAAATTGTCCGGTGTCAATAATCGTCCCCGCTGGAAAGGTGTATGCATGGCTATCTTCGGAATCTTTGAATTGCCATCCCGATATGTCCACCGGATTCGATCCCGCGTTATAAAATTCCACCCAATCTTCAGTATCAAAATTCGATGCGGACTTGTAATTGATTTCATTGATCATCATCAAGTCGTTGGTGATGGCTGATTTCTCAAATACAGCCACAACGTGCTGATCCGGCGTGAAATTGAATTCGATGGATGCGGTATCCGGGGCTGAGACACCTTCCCAACCAGCAAAGCGATACCCGGGATGGGCGATTGCGCTGAGCCGGATCGGGATATCCGTGAAATAGACGCCCTGCCAGGGAAATGCGTCCGGTACCAGGCTGTTGACTTTTATTTCCCCGGCATCTAGCGGCGAAATGGCGATGGAGAGCGTTCCCTGTCCGCCATCGGCTAAGCCAAATTCTTCAATGAGTTGACGGCGCATGTGCTCCGGGCGTTGCAGGGCATACGCGCGGGGAACTTCAATATGCCCGTACCATTCCTCCATTGAATCGATGGATTTACCGAGCCACCAGGGACCGACAAAGCTGTACTTCCATCTGTCAATGTGCCGAGGCAGCTCTTTTTCGATGCCATTTTTAAATTGCTCAATAATGCGCAGAACCCGATCCGGATCAAATGTGATATTGATGTGGTCGGCAAAAAAATTGACAAACTTATTCCTGAAAGTCTTGTTCGTCATTAATTTGAAAAATAAAAGCGTGGTGCCGTTATCCTGGTTGCGCATCTCGTTGAATACATTGGCATCGGGTCCCAGGTGACCGCCATGGAAGCAATAATCCAGATCGAATAGCAACCACTTCCATTTCCCTTCAGCAGTGCGGGGACGCCAGCATTTGACGTTGTTCCAGGGCCAATCCGAATTGGCATAATAGATGACGGTCAGTGTATAGAGAATAAAATTATCGATATCCATTTGCGTTGAAACATATTCATACGCCGAGGTTTCACTCATGTCATGGGTGCTGACATAACCGAGAAGGTTTTGATAGTGCTGCTCATCGCCGTGAATGATCATGGTGTCGCGCTCGATAAAATCAATATTATCCGGATCAACGCCGCGATTTGCTGCCAGGTAATGTTCGTTCATCTTCTCGCGGATATTGTGAAGTCCGAAAAACGCGCCATTCAGGAAAACCAGCGCCGGTTGATAGGCTTGAATATCCAGGTCGGTGTTTTTTACCAGATAATGCAGCATGGCATCGCGGAAAAACGTTCTGCCCCAATCCTGCCCCGAATTGCGCAGGACGATTGACTTGTATTCAGAAATTGCTTTATCAGGAAAGATTGGGTATCGCATCCGGTCGACGCCATAGCGGTCGCGAGCGAATATTGCCAGTGATTTTTGGGGGTAAAGCCGGCTCCACGAACCGAAAATCTTCACGCCGGCATCCATGCCGAAACAGCGTCTGCCGTCTGGCTCGAAATATTCGATATGAAGCGGTCGTTCCCAATCCTCCCAGAAATTTGATCCCCAATACGGATAGTTCACGGTGTCGGCATTGTCCCCAAACACATAGATTCCTGTTTCATGATCCCAAAAATTCGCCGGATCGGTTGACAGGGAAACGACTGGCAACGAGACGCTTTCGTTGATAAAATATGTATTTGTAATGGTTTCGCCGGGCATCATCTCGGCGCCAAAAATACGCGCGCGCACCACGGTCGTGCTATCAATAAGGAGCGGTGAGTTGTATGCACTCGAGGTATCGCGCGGAACAGATCCGTCCAGGGTATAGCGAATGAATGCGCCGGGTAGGGGAGATGTGAGTTCGATTGTCAGCGATGCATTGTAAAAGCCGCCTTGAAGCGAAGTTTCAGGCGCCGGTGCAATTGTCCGAAAGCCTTGAGTCGTATTACTAAGACCCGGTGTGGGCTCAGGAAAAATAAACCAATCCGCGCTGCCATCCGGTTTTCGTCCTCGGGAATGATCGGCGGGAATGCCACCGGTGAAGACGCTGTCGAGCACCACTCCGTTGTTATCAGCTAAGACCACCAGCTCTCCCGCGGCATCGATTTTAAAATTTGTACGTAGCCGGGATGCTGCCGGAAAAGTGAGATGTGGTGAAGCTCCCCGCGCATTGGGCGGCGGTGAGACCATACCCAGGGTGAAAAACGGGATCAGCGTCATGTCCGAGGAGTAGAGCTGAACGTTATGACATTGCAGCGCCAGCACATTTCTCCCGCTGCGCAGAATTGAATCGATATTTTCAATTACGAATTTCTCTGGTGCTCCACCTTCATACATTTTCGCTTCATGCGCTTCTTCAGCTAGCTGATCATAAGCTGGCGGTATATTTAAAAATCCCAGGTTTGAACGCGCGATCTCGATATCATTCAAGTATGCGACGAATCCGTCATCGTAATCAATGTGCAAAATTGCCTCGGTAATGTCGTCCGGAATCTCGATCTGAAATTCTTTTCGCACGAAGATCGAATTGGGGGGCGCCTGAAACGGATCCGCGGGGCTAATATCGGTTGAATCGTCGTTATCACCATAGCCAAATCCACTGGGACCGCTTTGCCATTGTGAATCCTCGAATTCAACGGTGCGCCAATTTGCCGGCGGTTCAACTGCTGGGATGAGATATTTCCACTGATCGCCCCAATCGGCAACGGTTTCCCAGTGGGTGGGAATTGCGCGAACATCCTTGCCCGAGGCGAACACGAGCAGGAATGATCCTGGTTCAAGCCGGATATCCGGGAATTGCCATTTCAGCGGTGATTCCCGATCATCGGAAAGCCCAAAATTTTTGAGAATTATCCGTTGCTGACCAGCGTTGAAAAGTTCAATCCAATCCGGATATTCGCCGTCCGAATCTTCGAGTGTCGTTACATTCGCAGACATCACCTCGTTTATTCGAAGGTGTTGAGCCGTCGCAAATGAGACGCAGAGCATGAGCAGAATGAATCCGTAACATCTTCGTTGCATAGCGGTTACCCTATTTTATTACCAACATTTTTTTAACTAACCTAACTCCATCACCAGTTGCCAATTTGCAAAAGTATATTCCGCCGGGCACGATTAGTCCGCAATCATTCCGTCCGTCCCAGGTTATGCTGTGAATGCCGGTTTGTACAGGTTCATCCAGCAGCGTACGGACTAATTGCCCCAACACATTGTAAATTCCGATTCGGATAATGCCTGGAGTCGGGACTTTGTACCAGATGATGGTTTCGAGATTAAATGGATTCGGATAATTTTGCATCAGCTCAAACTGCTCGATTTGCACGGATGCCGGAGCCTCTGAAGCGATCTTCGATTGACCGGCGAGTGTGAAGGCAGCAAAATCATACAGATCGAACGCCGTCGCCCAGAGGCTGGTTTTATTTTCCAATTTCGTATAAATGACATTCAGCCCAAATTGATCTCCGGGCAGCAGCGTCAATCCGGCGTATTCATTTTTAGGGATGGCAATTTCAATTTGAATCGTGGGTAATTCGTAATTCACCTTCATGCGGGTCGTTTGCGGATCGATAACCCGGCGATGATACTTCTGGGTGTATTGCGCATCATCATCCCACATTCCGCCGGCGCCCCCTTTTGAGAGGCTCCACGATTTGACAGCTTCGCTGCCATCCCAGGAATGGAAAATTGTGAAATAGCCACTCGCCGGATTGGGTTTGATCACTGTGTTGCCAGCCGAATGCCACCAGCCATCCGCATCAAAATCAAAGTAGAATTCAGGCACCGCAGGTTGATTGAGACGGGCGGCAAGATACAGGAAATCATCATCGTAAGCCAGGTACAAATTAGGCGCGAAAGCCAATGGTGAAAAGCTGACCGTGTCCGCAACCGGCTGCCATTCGGATTCGATAAATCCATCGATAACCGGCGTGGACCGCTCAACATGTGTATTTGCCGGGTAAGTCGGGTACTCATCTGCGCCATCGGGCAATCCGTCGCTATCGCTATCTGCTTGAATTGGAGAACTTCCGCCGTAGATTCCGTTGATCGCTTCTTGCCGGTCACCAAGACCGTCGCTATCCGTGTCGGTCATATCGGGCGAACTTCCGAGCCGACGCTCATCAAATGCCACCAGCGAATCATCATCTGGCACGCCATCGTGGTCATTATCGGCTGTCTCATAGATGTCCCCCCAGTTGGGCAGCAAATCCAGATAAGCCGTGAATGCGCGGAACATTTTTGCCTGAAAATCGAAATGTTCGCCGCAAGCCACGGGAAATTCCCAGGGCAGGTCGCCATGGTACATCTCGGGATGCCGGTTTGCGTTGTAAAGCGCATCAATGGCGTGTTGAGCTTCGTGCACGAACAGCCACGTCAGGTTGTAATCCACACCAGACTCTTTTCCCGGAAATTTCACCCCTGTTCCGGGGGGCCAAAAGCTCTGTGAAAATCCGGTTTCCCGGCTCGGTCCGGGGAGATTTAAATTGATCACCCCATAAGACCAGTACCCATGAACTGCGGGTGTGATTCTGAAAATTATATCATATTGAGTATTCATCACACCAAGCTCTGTCAGATCATTTACAGTTTGCCCGACATTGGTGTTGCCCGGATCGCCGAAATCAGTGTGTTTTTTGATCTCAAAATACGAAAATTGGATATTGAGCTTCAGCCCGGAATTCCGCCAGTAAAACGCTTTGCCTGCATCGAGCATGGTTTTGATTTTGGGCAACTCGGCATCCGAAATGCCGCCGAGATTGGTGTTCTGATAAATAACGACCGCTGTTTTTAAATTGGCGTAGGCGTGCAGATTGGTTTCCGATGTAGTCCGAACCGTGATTTCCTCAGATTCACCAACCTCGGTTTGGTGATCGATGCGGGCTTTCACCAGGTAATGATAAATGGTATTCGGCGTGAGGCGCGAATCGATAATCCAGGTTTCCGGTCCGGCATAGCCGATAATTTCACTTATTGGAGAATTTTCCGTACGCCGGTAGACAGTATACCCTTTGGTGGTTCCGATTGGTGAGTCGAATGCGCGCCACTTGAGAAATGCGGTTGTTGTTCGGGGAGTGCAATTCAGATCGAGTATCCGATCGTTCTCATGAACTTCCCGCGAATGCGAACTCATCACGCCGGTTTGGGATTTCGCATAAAGGATGTACGCAAAGCTTGCGTCTGAATCAGTTGAATCGATGAAGCTTGAATCAGCAATATTCTCTGCGATTCGCCGGTACAACATCCGCGCCCTGCCATTGGCGAGTGTGTCCTGCAGGCTTCGGCGGTAAATGGAACAGGTTTGACCGTCACCAACTGTCCAACGAATGACCCGATAATTGCTTTCGTCGGTGGTAACGTCGATATTGGCAGGAACCGATGGCAACGCCAACGGGCTCAACCGCAGTGTTTGCGGAAAGCGCAGCCAGGGGATGTCGGTCAGGATTTCCGAGAGCTCGCCCTGTTCGCCGGTATCTTTGCAAGTGAAACGAACCGAGACCGTATCACCGATTGCTATCGCCGGATCGCTGAAGTTGCCCAACTCAACGCCAAATGTCCCTTTGCCATCGATATTGGATTCTGTCGCAGTTTCCCATCGCGGCGCATTTTCGATGAGTATCCTCTCCTGGTTGTGATTCAGAAAAACAGTGAATGTTGCCGCCGGTGTTGTAAAACTGCACGCCTGTCCGTTTGAATGATTGACAAAATTTCGCCAATAGATGTAATCGCTCTGTTGGGCGAAGACGGACGAAGTCAAAATCATACTGAATAAGAGAAATAGCGTTTTAGAGCCTATCCGAAAAGCCTCCTTATCATTCCCTACGTTCGTTGATCGGGAATCCATTTTTAAGAGGGTAGGTGGATTCCCGCTTAAAACATGCGGGAATGACAGTTTTTGCCCAATCCCTTTAATTATCTGAAATAGGTTTTCGGATATGCTCTTCGTAAAAGAAATCTTTTGCATGACCAAAATTCCTGGGGAATTAGTTTCTTGTTGCAGTCCGGATCATCTGGTTCAGGATTCTCAGTTACCAGTCTTTCATTTTTCAAACGTCAAAACCCTGAACCGGGAACTGTTGAACCTTGAACCCGAGCAGCTACGATTTTTCGATTTATTGGCACTCTGAGACTCAACGCAGCAGCACCATTTTGCGCGATTGGCAAAACTCATCGCTGCGCAAGCGACAGAAATAAATGCCCGAAGCCAATGGTTGCCCGGTTTGATCCGTTGCCTGCCATTCAACTTCGTACTCCCCGGCAGCCCGTGTGTCATCCAGGAGCGTCCTCACTTCCCTGCCCCGGGAGTCGAAAATCTGCATAACGATTCGTTCCTGCCGTGGGAGTTGAAAATAAATTCTGGTTGCCGGATTAAACGGATTCGGAAAATTTTGAGCCAGATAAAATTGCTCAGGAATAATTTCCGAGACCTGGCGCACCGCGCTCTCAGGTGGAAACAATTTGACTTGCAATTCATAATTCCCCATTTCAATATTCCCGCGCCAGTATTCCATATTGAATTGGGTCGATTCCAGAAATCCATAGCCAATTCGCTGGTTAACCTCGACTCTCAGGATGATGACACCTTTGGAAATCCCGTAAGTGTGATCGATGAAACCATCAGTATCGAAGGGGCATAGACCGAGAAGCGCCTGTCCGTTGCCATCGACCGACACCTCCAAATCCGGAATATTGTCAAAGACTTTGCCGTACCAATCGCCCGCTTTGCCTGTTGCCTGATAGATTTTTAAATTTGCTTCCGGCAAAATTTTGCCTGTTTCATCTTTCAGCGTCAGGCGATTTTCTGCAGGCAGATCATTCATAAAAATGCCGATATTATCCGGTGCGTTATAATTACCTTTTATTGCCCGATGTCCCGCAATCAGGTTGAAAGCGGCGGCGCTGTATTCATCGACATAAGAGTACTGCCCGTTCATGAGACCTTTAATCGGGCACCAGTGAACCGCACCGGAAATGAGCGGCATGTACTCGGTGCCAACTATTTTCGCCCCGTTCTCTTCAATTTTAATATTCGTACCACTTACGTCATCATGTACATTGAATCCGTATAGATCGATCAGGTACCTGGCGTGACCCAGTTCGTGGAGCAGCGAGCCTTCGAAATAGAAAGGATTATTATCCGAAGCCACACTGTGGTTGGCATAGAAATCGCCGTCGAGCATGGCGGCGGCAAATCCCCACTGCAGATCGATCGTTCGGTCACTCCGGTTCGGATTGTTGGATGGCAGTCCACCGGCTAATGGGAGCGCGCCATCAGGCACAATTGAAATATTATCGATTCGAATGCGGTCCAGGACACCCTGCGGCGAATCCGGGAAGATAGCATTGGCAAACATCTGGTTCCAGCGGCGAACATGACGCTGTGCCCAATCTTCCCAGCTATTGGAATGCACTCCGAGCTGCTTCTGATATTCATGAAAATAATCATAAACGCTTTGTTCCACCCAGAAGCCGGCTGCAATGGCATCGGTGTAGATGAGCAGCCGGTTATTTTTTTCTTCCTCTTCGGCGAATGCATTTGCGGGATCAATCACACATTCCAGTTCATGTCGCTCGAACGTCCAACTCCAGGGATAATCTACTGCTGAAAAGCTGTTTGCAGGGATGTCAATGGTTCCTGAGTCCACTTTCACGCTATCCAGCAGCCAAATATACGGGATGCCGGCAACATCCTCATCCGACCAGTTTTTGACGTACGCCACCCAGACGACGCTCTGTCCTTCGAGGGGCCAGCCTTCCACCGCAGGATTTGAGCTGCCCCAGACATAATCGATTCTGGGCAGCCGTGCGATCCAGCCGATATTCAGGTCAAAACCAGTCGGTATTTCGTTGATTTCCGGGGAATGGGAGCTGTGGATTCCATCGGCGGAGATGGCGTAAACGATATAGCCGTACTGCTGATTCGGAAGCGCGCTCACATCGGTGAATGTGTTGGTATCAAGATTTTCTGCGACTCGCACATAGAGCATCCGCGCCGTACCGGTTGGCAGTTCATTCGTGCAATCGCGTCGAAAGACTGAATAGGTTAGCCCCTGTATCGCGTCCCAGCTTATAATCCGCTGTTGGCTCGCATTGATGCTCAGGGTGATGTTCTGCGGCGGCGCGGGCAGCGAGACCGATTTCAGAAAAAGCGTTGTGGGAAATCGAAGCCAGGGGATGCTGGTTATCGAATCGGTTAGAGTGCCCTGTTCGTGAGTGACATTGCAGGTGAAGCGGATCGAGATTTTATCACCTACGGAGATTGACGGATCGGCGAAGTTGCTCAATTCAACACCAAAGGTACCCTTGCCATCAATGTTCGGATCGCCGGCTTCCAAGCGAGGAGCATTTTCAATCAATACCCGGCTTTGGTCGTTATTGATGAAAGCCGTGAAAGTTGCTTCCGGCGCATGGTGTTTGCAGGACTGCATATTTTCATGATAGACAAAATTCCGGAAATAAACCGATTGATCTGTCTGGGAAAATCCATATCGGAACGAGCCGGATAAAATTATCAATGCTTGAATCAATACAACAATTTGGTTTATGTGGCGTTGCATGTTTACCTCACTCTGTTTGGAATTGCGCTTGTTAATTGCGAAAACTTGCTTCCTCCGAAAGGCGCCGAATGGATTAATCCATCATTCACGCTATTGTCATAACCAAAAAATTTGCTGCAGATTCCGCCGGCGCTGCACTTCATCAATTCAACAACAACATTTTAGCTGTCTGCTCGTATTCGTCTGCCTTGAAAATATAATAATAAATGCCGCTGCTCAAATGCCTGCCTGAATCGTCATTTCCGTCCCATGCGACCGAATGATTTCCTTTATGCTGTTTTCCATTCACCAGCGTGCGAATGCGTTGCCCTAATATATTTAAAATGTCGATTCGTACCGATGTGCTTATCGGTAACTGGTACCTGATCTCAGTCGTTGCATTAAACGGATTGGGATAATTCTGGAAAAGCTTGTATGTTGCTGTCTGAATCCTGATGTCTGATCTTAATCCGCTGATCGGCATAATATGCCATTGCGAGATAGTCAGCGGATAAGTGGCACTGATGCTGTCGCCTGACCAAAACGCGACATTAAATCCGCAAATATCCATAAATGCGTAGCCCACACTATCGCCTTTTGCCACGCGAATGAAAAGCGTGGCATTGGTAGCGACTACGTGCGGATCCGAGGAATGAATCGTCGAGAACGGATTTTTTACCCGCAAGCCGCCATAATATGCGCTATCGGCGTTACGTGGAAATTCAAAGCGCCCGGTTGAATCGGTCAAGCCTGTGAATTTTGCCAGATCGGGTATTTGTCCGTCCTGCTTCTGGTATACCCGGATTTCAGCGAATTGAACGGGCGTGCCATCTTTGCGTTGTACCAGCAATGAATTTCGTTTCGGGATGTCGGCGAGATATTCACCGAAATATCCCCGGCGTTTGCCAGTATTTCTTCTGAGCGCACCGGCTGAATGATCCGAAAAGCCATTTTGAAAATTTGAATGCATGATATATTGACTGCGGCTGCAATAATGCAGCACATCCCAGGCAATGGGACGCAAAGGCGGTTTTTGCCCGGTGCGCGGCTCGATGACGCGCATTTGTGGCTGGCTGACATCCATCTGGTACAGGTCGATTAAACCGATCTGATGCCCGAGTTCATGCAGCAGCGCCCAATCCATACCATTATCCCGACCCAGCACGATATTTTCGAAATAGTTAATGGCGTTCGGGTCGCCGGTGAATCCCCACTGACCATCCCACACAACAGCCTCCGGTGCATGCGTGCCGCCGGGCGGGAGCAGCCCGTTCCCGAAATAGCTCACCGTATCCAGAAAAACCGCTTCCGGAACGCCATCGGGGGTCACCCCGGGATATCGTGCGTCAGCGAAAAATCGATTCATCTGGTTGATATGCACCTGTGCCCAATCTTCAAAACCGTATGAATTCATCGGATTTTTGTGCGAACCAAATAGCTCAATGATATTTTGCTCGACGTAAAAATGAAACGAGAGCGCGTTGGTACGGATTTTAAGTGAATTGTTGTTTTTGGTCGCTTCGCTCGCACCGTCAGCCGGCTGCACCTCACAGCGAATGATCGAAGGCTCTGTTTCCCAGGGCAGTCGCAGCACAGATGTCAGGCGTTGTTTCGGAAATAGCATCCCGCAGGATTCTTGCTGTACCAGCGCGGAATCCACGTACCACTTCAAATTGAAATTGCCCATCGTCGCACCGCCGCTGTTCCCGACTGTGGCGCTGTAGCACATCAGTTCCCCTGGCAGCGGGACATGCCTTGTATTCTCCGTCAGCGGATCCGGTTTTGGATTGTATCCCGGCGGATCATACAAAATCGCGAATCGCGGGTATTTTGGAGAACGCGATATGAATAGCACGTCCAAATCGGGCAACTCGTTCAGCGGTTTCTGAACCAATACAGAAACCTCCTGTGAAGGCTGGCTTGGAATGCCGATCCGGTTCACCGCTACGATGCGATAGAAACCGGTCGTTCCTTCGGTTACGAGCGAATCGATGAAATATGTATTTTGCGTTGCTCCTAGCAGATTTTCCTGTGACATAATGACACCCGGAGCCAGCGAACGATAAATCCGATACGATACTGACATAGCTTCAGCCGGTGGTTCCCATGTGAGCGCAACTTGAAATGGGGATGTATTGCTAACGGCTGCGGTTACATTGTGCGGCGGGCGCGGGAAATCCACCGCTTCATCGGAATGTGAGCCGAATCGATCCCCGCGTTTTGGAATGATAATGTAACCATGTGCTTCGACGGAGGTGCAAGTATCGATGA
>JAFGMA010000282.1 GCA_016927835.1 Candidatus Zhuqueibacterota bacterium
AATTTTTATGATGAATAATATGAAACCACCATACAACATCTACTGGGGCGATTCACACCACAATACCTACCAGCATTATATTCAAAATCCGCCCATGTCTGAAATTCTTGAATTTGCCAGCACTTACCTGGATTTCTACAGCGGCGCCTATTATACACCCGTCTTCGCAGAAGTTCCTCTGAAACAAAGAGTTTCAGAACAGATTCCGGAGCTGACGGGCGGGCATTTATCGGAAATGAATCAGATTTCGGACGGCAAATGGAAAGGCATTCATCTCGAAGAATTGAAGGAAGCCAGTGCGCTGAAACGCGAGTGGGAAGAATTTCAGAAAGCCACACACGAATGGCATCGTCCGGGTGAATTCATCACGTTTCCGGGGTATGAATGGCAGGGCGACGGACGCTGGGGCGATCATAACGTCATTTATAAAACCGAAGGGCAGCCGCTTTTTAGCGTCGAGACATTGCCCGAGCTTTATGCTCACCTGCGTAACATGGATGCGCTTGCCATCCCCCACCACACCGCCTATTACACCGGGCAGCGCGCACCCAACTGGTCGGCTTGCGATGAGCGCATCAGCCCGTTCACCGAGATTTTCTCCATTCACGGCTGCTCCGAAACCGATGAGGAGTGGATCGGCATGCGCCAAAATTCCCACATGGGTCCCGGCAGCGGCAGCGGAACCTACCAGGCAGCCCTCGACGCAGGATTGCACCTGGGCGCGATCTGCTCAACGGATAACTGGACGAATATGCCCGGCTATTGGGGACAGGGATTGATGGCGTGCCTGGCGGAAAGCCTTTCGCGGGAGAATCTGTGGCAGGCATTTCTCGCAAGGAGGGTCTATGGCGTCACCGGTGATCGCATTCAACTCGAATTCAGATGCAACGATGCGCCCATGGGTTCCATTCTGCCCTTTCAACCGGAGCGACAGCTTTATGTGGCGGTGCGCGGCAGCGATTCACTGGATCGCATCGAGATTTTGCGCAATGGACAGGTGATTGCCACGCATTGCCATCAGGGAACCTGGAAAATGCCGGCAATTAACCAGAAATCCCGCTTCAAAATTCGGATCGAAGCCGGATGGGGACCGCGACTGGGTGAAATTCCGTTGCCGGTACAATACTGGAAAGGTGAGTTGAAAATTTCCGGCGGACGAATTGCGGGCTGGGAACCATGCTGGATCATGCGCGGTCAAACGGTTCCGTTGATCAACCACGATACGGCGCGATTCGGGTTGATCAGCCGGCAGGAGAATGTCACGCGAAGCTCGCAGGGGGCGATCATTTTCGAATTCGAAGCATCGCCGGAGGATGAGCTTCGTTTGAATTTAAATCAACTCGAAGTACACGATCGCGTTCGCGTCTTTGCCGAACAGAGCCGGTTGCTCTGGTACCGGGATGCGTGTGAAAAACTGATATGGGATACAACCGGCATTGAACCCGAAACTGCCCTGCGCGGCGATGTGTATTATCAGCTTGCCTGCAAGGCAAAAATCCATCGCGCAATTCCCGAAGCCGGGTATACTAAAACGCTTGAATTTATTGATGATGAGCCGCTCAAAAAGGAAACGCATTACCGAATTCGAGTCGAGCAACGCAATGGTCAACGCGCCTGGTCGAGCCCCATCTGGATTCATAAGCCTGAGTAGAATTCACTCAACGATATTGCCTGCCAGTTCAATCAAATCTGTTCGTTCCAGTCCTTTTGCTTCCAAAAATCAATTCGATAGAATAGCGCGTGCTGACCTTTCGCGGCACACGTTTTCCCGTGACGCCCACTAACAACGTACCAGTCGCAATAAGCAGTATCGCGCTGATGACCAGCAACGGGGAAGCTCTGGTTAGATCGGTGAGCCAGGGCAAAGAAGATGCAACCTGAGGATATAAAACAACACCCAGCGCAATAGCATTATTTATCGCATGTCCCAGCATCGCCAGGTAAATCGAACCGGTTCGATAGGTGATATAAGTCAAGTAAATTCCGAGCAATGCTGTCGGCATGATACGAAAAATACTCATGTGCGAAATCCCGAAAAGCAGTCCCGTTAGCAAAATGGCAGCGGCTGGTGTCATCCGCGTCTTAAATGATGACAGCAGAACTCCACGGAATATAATTTCCTCACAAATAGCGGGCGTCAATGCAAACAGCAGCAATGCCGTCACGGGCTGAAATCCGCTTTTTTCAAAATTCAAAACGCTCTCGAGTGCTTCAGCGGCATCCAGCGATTCGGGAAACAAGGTCGCCTGAAGCTGCGCCAACCAGGCAACGATGTGCAGTCCTCCAAAGCTGATCAAAATTGTGCCAAACAGAGCTGCCGAATGAAATCCTTTCAAATTCAGCGCCGATTTGAATCTGAGTTTGCCAAACCAGATGAACGCCATCACCGGCAGGAATATCAGCAATACCTGCATCCCCAGGAAGCCGGGGATACTGAATTTTAAAGGCAGCAGGGAACCCAGGTAAAATTGCAGCATCATGATCACAGCGAACAGGAGCATGGCTTCGGAAGGATTCGCTGTTTTGCGTCGCTCCATCTTTGAAGGATTGAATGCGAAGTGAAATCCTTTTCCTTCAGCGAAAAGTATTTTTTCTGCATTGAATAAACGGGATAAAATGAGAAAGCCTGTGAATGCAAACAAGGCATTTGAAAGAAAAACCGCAAAAATTAAATCATATTGGAAGTTGCCCAAAAGGAGCTCTTTGAATAATAAACAAACATTCAGAATCGGAATGAGTGCAAGGGTCATGTTTAATTCGATACCAGGCGTCAGAGCAAAAAATGTCGGAAAAATCAATAGCAGGTAGAAGGGCGTGATTAGATTTTGTGCATCTTTGAAGGATCGCGCAAACAGGCTGACGCCCAGGATTGCGGCACTGACAAACAGCGCCAATGGAATCAGCATGATAAACAGGATGACAATCACTTGCGGAGACAACGCGAAATCGAGTTTCCCGGAAATGATTCCCAGTTGAATTAAGCCCAGCGAATAGGTTGAAATCATCGAAAGCAGGTTCAAAATTCCGGTGATCAGGCCAATGGTGAAAACCGTCAAATATTTGCCAATGAGCAGCGCAGTGCGTGAAATGGGAACGGTCAGGATGGTTTCGAGCGTTCCGCGCTCTTTCTCGCCGGCAGTCAAATCTATTGCCGGATACATTGCCCCCAGAGCCAGCGTAACGATCAGGAGCATCGGAATGATCGCCACAAACAAGCCTCCGCCCATGCGTGAGGGTGAAGCCGTATTAATATAGCTTACGCCAAACGCGCTGAACTCCGATGGCTCAATGCCTTTCTCCTGAAGATGCAATTGCTGTTCCTGAAGTTTATATTGGTTGAAAATTTCGTCGATGCGCTTTTTAGCAATGCGCGAGCGATCAACCGCGGCGTCGAAAATCAACCGGATTGGATTAATTTTATTTACAGTGCTGACTTCGACAATAGCGGCAATTTTTCCGTCGAAAAGATCCGCTTCCGGATTCTCTGAATACACGATCTGCAATTTTTCATCATCTCGAATGAGTTTGAGGAAAGGGGCAGGCGCACCGGCTTTCACCACGATAATATTTTGTTCGCGTTCCAGTTTTGCCGCTCCTGCGCTCATGATCTGACCGATAATTGAAAAGAGTAATGGATACAGCAATATCGGTATGAGAATCATGCTGATAAGTGTGCGCCGATCGCGCAAAATATCCCTGCTTTCTTTTTTATAAACCGCGGCGATTTTGCTGAATTTCATAACCAAAATCCTGAATAATTAATGCGCGTTCTCGATGTAATCCAAAAAAATTTCCGATAAGTGATGCTTCCGGCTCTTCCGGCGGAAGCCTTCGAGCGTATCGATATCGAGAATTTTTCCCCGGTGAAACAACCCGATGCGGCTGCACATCAACTCAGCCTCTTGCATGTAATGCGTGGAGAGCAGGATCGTTTTTCCGGTTTCGGCAGCACTGCGCATAAAGTTGAGGATCGTCCGACTGGTGAGAATATCCAGTCCGAGCGTTGGCTCGTCAAAAATGAAAATCCTGGGATCGTGCAAAATGCATCTGGCGATTGATGTTTTTTGCGTTTGACCGGTCGAAAGCTTTTCAATCCGCTGATCTACGAATTCGCTCATTTCCAGTAATTCAAAAATTTCTTCGGCACGCCGCCTGATTTGGATTCCGGGCATTTCGTAAAGCCTGCCAAAATAATCCAGTAATTCACGCGGTGTCAGACGTCCATAAAGCTTTGTGTTGCCCGAGAGAAATCCAATCGACTTTTTCACGGCATTCGGTTGCGCTTTGATATCAAAACCATTCAAGGAAGCCGTACCGGAAGTTGGCGTCAGCACAGTTGACAACATTCTCAAAAACGTGGTTTTACCCGCGCCATTTGGTCCGAGCAGTCCGAAAATTTCACCTTTATGAATTGTCAAATCGGTTGGCAGCACGGCATTAATTTCGCCGCGTTTTTTTCCCAAAATGTTTTGCTCAGTGCCTCAGTCTGGATCAATTCGGAGCCTCGCTAAAATATCGAAATGGAACTTACAGCTTGTTTTTTATTATGATAAGATGTTAATGAAAGCTAACGGGCTCACTCTGTTTCAATTCCAGTGCCAGATTACAAAAAAGTAAACGGATCATTCAGTCAATGATTTACATTTTTGTCGTTCCGATTTATAATTGAACAGATGTCAGATCAATCATGACATATTGAAGAAAATCCTTGACAAACCAAATCTGATTTGTTATATTTATTTAATCTTGCAACTGCCTGAAATTCCAAAAAATAAGTCTGATTTATGAATCCAAATCATCCCGTCAAAATCAGGATATACGTGATGCAAAAATATATTTTACTTGCAGTTGTGCTTGTATTATTCTTTTCCTGCTCTGGTTACCGTAGCAGAAATATTTTCAATGATACCAATGAAGAAACGGTTGATTCGAAAATCGCGCAACCGTTTGGGGAGCCGTTATACCAGGCACTGGATCGTTTGACCAATCAACTGGTGAGCGAGATGGATGAGCGCAACAAAAAATCAGTTGCGGTGGGACAGTTTTTGAACCTGGACGGATCGTTGATGATGTTCGGTCGGTTCATTTCCGAAAAACTCATTTCCAAATTGTTCGAAACCAAACGCTTCCGCGTGATTGAGCGTTCCAGGCTGGATCAAGTATTGGACGAAATTCAGTTGAGTCAACTCGGAGTCATTGAACCTGACCTGGCGAAGCGCCTGGGCAAGCTGCTTGGCGCCGAAGCGATTGTCACCGGAACCATCACCGACCTCGGCGACGGATTTGATATCAATGCGCGCATCGTCGATACTCAAACCGGGGATGTGTTCGCTGCCGCGACAACAATCATCGCCAAGGATGAAACGGTCTATCGAATACTACAATACGGATACGTTAGCGGACCTCAACCTAATTACGGAGAAACTGCCACCTCCGGAAAAGAGCGAAAGCCACAGCCCGGCGCTTTTAAATCCGCCGTTGAAATCGATACGAAGGTACTGGTCGATTTGAAACCGGTGTACGAATATGGCAGAAAAAAATTTGATCTGGAACTGCTTGGTGACTGCCTGATCTGGAAAAATTTTGGGAAGAAAAATCATATTGGATATCTGCATCGAAATGGTAAAATCATTTTGCTAAGTGAAAATGCGCTTGAGTCCCAGAATGATATGGATATCTTCAGAAATGAATACGTTACGATTTCCAATTGTATCATGAAAGTGAATGTCAATATGGATAAAGCAATTCGAAATCAAGCCTGGAAACGCCACTTGACAGTGTATAATTATGAGCGGAATACGTATAAGCGAATTATCGGTTACCTCAAAGGCAAAGCCATTATTTCAGTGCCCAGGTTGACGATCAAGCAGGCAAGCCTGTTCGTTTATGCTGACGGCTGGAATAACCGAATTTTCATTGAGAATGATTTGCTCGCTCGCTGGGAAAATGCTGGTTCCAGACAATTGGATGTCACAAAATTTATGTATTTCGGAGATCACCATTTCGAAATCAAACAATATGGTGGAAGCCGCCCGTTTTTTATTCTCCAGTTTTTCGTCGAATCATCGCCGGAAAGCATTAACCTGACCAATAATGCGGATTTAAACATCCGCGATTCTGTCAATTGCTACGCCATCGACCAACTGGTTTTGCCATAAACTCAGGAACTTTTTATCCCTTCCGAAATTTGAGCTTATATACTATAGAAGGTCATAAACTATACATTTCACTGCTTCATTTGATGATGGTCAAAGGTACAATGTCATGAAGTTTGGGTTTATTTGGTAATAATATTCTAAAAGCTCCTTCTTATTTTAAGTGCATTTATCTTACCCATCCCTTTTTTTTAAGGGGAGGGGCGGGGAATGGGTTATGTCTGAACTTAACGGCATTGATAGAAAGCTTATTCCGATGCTTTGAAGTATAAGCCTTTTACAGATTTCAAGACTCGTTTCGCTTGAAGGTGATACAACCCGAAATGTTTAAATTATGCCCGTTCA
>JAFGMA010000283.1 GCA_016927835.1 Candidatus Zhuqueibacterota bacterium
GAAAATATTGTGGCTTTTCAAAGAACTTTTTTATATTTATCGCCTTAATTCTTAATACGTTATACTTTTCGGTCAGACACTATATAATCACCGTAAGACAGGGGCGTTCCGTTAACATTTGGATTCGCGCTGGTGGGCAGCACGATGGTCGCGTTATTGGCAGTCTTTGTAAATTGCCAGTGTTCAGGCAAGCTTTCGCTGCTTTTGGAAATGCTTATTGCCACGTCCTGGTTTCCGCCATTTGAAGCTACCGAAACCTTACCCGTATAAGTGCCCGAACTCAACCCGCTGCGGTCGACCGTGACCGTTACAGAACCAGTGTTCGTTCCGCTCGAAGGCGTGACTGATGTAATCCAGGATTCATTTTCAGTGGCAGTCCAGTTCAGGGTGCCGGAGCCGGTATTGCTAATGTTGAAATTCAGACTATTCGTCGCGGTGCCGAAATCAAGGCTTGAAGGCGCGACCGACAATACGGGAAGTTCTGAGGCGCCCAAGGTAATTTCGCAGCCGGGTGAAAAATCAGTTCCCCAGTCATCTATGGGTGTTTCGATGAACGCCGCAACACCGATAACATCACCCGGATTCAAATAATTTTTACCTTTATTATTCCAGTAGGTGATGAATTTCGTAAGCTCGATTCCGCATTCTAAAAAATCCTCACCCCAGGCATGGCCACACCACGAAAAAGACCCGTCAGCCGCAACCTGGTCATAGCCATAGCCATCGAACCGATGAAGGTCAAAGGTATCCGGATTTGCCGGTTCGAGGTCAAATATGTCGTACCTATTGCCTAGATCTGCATGAGAGTCAAATTCGTGGACATCTTCTGCGAAATACTCGAGCCGCAGGGCATGGCCATCGCCGTGCGGTGGGTAATAATCGGTTCTCAACCCTAATTCGAAATAAGCTTCTGCACCAATGGGATTTGTATTCGGCAGGCCCAGGCTATTATAGTAACCCAATGTTGTCAGGTGACATTCGTGCCAGTGCGTATTCCAGCCGGTATTGGGATCGTTATCCAGGTCAACTAACAAATGGTAATATCCCCGGTTGTAAATTCTGCCGTCAGAACGTTGACAGAAGTTTGGCCAGGCAGGTCCGTCCCAGAGACGGATAAAAAAGTATATTTTATTATCAATAATTTTTGCTTTCACATGTTTGATATCCACATTGTCTGAAACAATGGCGAAGACTTCAGCGGGAAAATAGTTGGGCTGGTTGTTGGGCGCGGAACTGCAAAACGGTTCACCCATCCAATCGGTGCTGTCGCCATCCAATATAAATGGTCCAATTGTGGGCACATTCATCCGGATCGTTATATTTTGATTGCCGCCATTTGAAGTTACTGAGAGGTTGCCGCTATAGGCACCCGGGTTCAGTCCGCTGCGGTTTACGTTTACGGTCACCGTGGCGTTGTTGGTGCCGCTGGATGGCGAAACTGATGTCATCCAGGATTTATCCGGATTTTCCGCCACCTGCCAGGTAAGCGTGCCCCCACCCTGATTCGTGATCTGGAAATTCAAGCTGCTGAGTGTTGCCCCAAAATCGAGCGTGGCTGGATCCACAGCCAACAATGGGGTTGGGGAGGAGCTTGCAATGGAGAATTCCTGGTCGCTTTGATCCTGTACCGTAGGATCTGCCGTTGAAATGACCTTAAAAAGACAATGATTCGATATATTTTCACTGACAGGCGTATAGCTGTGAGTGCCGTCATTTTCGGTGAAACTGCCCTGGGTGATGTCCCACCAGGTGCTTCCGCCATTGGTCGATAGCTCAATTTGCACGTCACCATTATACTTATCACTGGTCCAGGTGATATCATAAGCTGTTCCGACTTGCCAGGTTTCGCCGCCATTGGGGGATGTGACCGTGATAGACGTTGGTGCGTCCTCAACAACGGTTAGGTTTTTTGGGTGGCTCTCAAGAGTTAATTCAGTGGCAATGGTATTGCTAATCCGGCAAGTGTACGTTCCCGCATGATTATAATCTATCGGATCAATGGTATATTCACTACTCGTTGCGCCCAATATACCATAGTCATCTACGAACCACTGGTACTGGTTGGCTGTGCCACCCACGGTCACAGAAAACGTGACAGATGAACCCACTGTTTTCGTGATATTTTCAACCTCGCCCACTTTGGCCTGGGGGGAATATAGGAAGCTAGGAATACCTATATTGGGTTCAATGTCTTCAAAGGTAAAGCGGTTTTCTTGTATATAAAAATCATCCAGATGTGATAAATGTGACAGATCGGGAAGGTCGGTAAATTGGTTGTTGTACAAAATTAAATCCCTTAAATTTGTTAAATTCCCAATCTCGGGTGGAATCTGGCCGGCGAGTTGATTATCCCCCAAAGATAAGCAAGTTAAATTTGTTAAATTCCCAATCTCCGGCGGAATGGAACCGACGAGTTGATTGTTGCCCAATCTTAGCTCATTTAAATTAGTTAAATTCCCAATCTGCGGCGGTATCGTGCCACCGAGTTGATTTTTGTCCAAATCCAAGCAAGTTAAATTTGTTAAATTCCCAATCTCCGGCGGAATCGTACCACCGAGTTGATTGTCGTACAAAGATAAGCGTGTTAAATTAGTTAAATTCCCAATTTCCGGCGAAATCGTGCCAGCGAGTTGATTGTCGTTCAAAGATAAGCTAGTTAAATTAGTTAGGTTCCCAATCTCCGGTGGTATCGTGCCGACGAGATTATTATACCATAAATATAACTGAGTTACCCTCCCTCCCGAAACGGTAACACCATACCAGGTGTCTATCGGATTGCTACTGAGCCAGTTGTCGTTATGGTTCCAATTATCACCATCCGTACTGTTGTAAAGGGCGACTAATGCGGCTCTGTCGTCAAGCAGGGTCATTTCGGTGTTGGAATTGTCCGAACTGATTTCGCCGGCATTCAGGCTTGCTGTGGTTGTTTGTGTTTTCTCATCGGCTTTTGCCCAATCAACGAAGTTTAAACAAATCACCGAAATAAAAACAACCGTTAGACTGATGCGTATAGCAGCAGATTTGATTAATTTTGACATGGTTGGTCCTCCTTGTGGTTTTTGGTCATTACTTAAATTTCTAAAACCAATTGGAATCTCAACATCATATTTTTGAGCAATTAATGTTAGTGGTATCAAATCAAATTCTTAAGCAGGCACCGAAATCAAAGGGAAGGCAAATTCTGAAGCTGTCTCAGATTCTATCAACCGATGAAATAAACATAGTTAGCTATAATATTTTAAAAAATCAAGGAAAATATTACTAAACGTCGATTTTTCAAACACGGACAAATGATAATTGACCATCGAATCCGCGTTCCAAATGCCACTGCAAAAATCAATGCATGAAAAGCATCTTCTTCGTGGCTGAAAATGCCTTCGATTGCAGCCGATAAAAATACACGCCGGACGGAACCGTCTTGCCGGATTCATTTCTCCCGTCCCAGGCGCACTGGTGAATGCCAGCCGGCTGCTCCCGTTGTTCCAAGGTGCGAATTCGCTGCCCCAGATGATTGTAGATTTCAATGGTGACATTAAGCGCTTCGGGCAGTTCGTAGCGGATAAGGGTCGCCGGATTGAACGGATTGGGATAATTTTGAAGCAGCCGGAATTCGGTCGGGATCGAATGGGATGCAGCGTCAGCAGCAGTGAGCGAAGTCTGAGCCACACATTCGGTTAGCACGAAAAAGCCATCCTTTCGATAAATACCCGATGCTGATGTCTCCGACGTGAATCGAACCGGGTATTCCTTTTCAACGGATTTGCGCCAGACTCGCAGCCGGAACATTTCACCATCGGTCAATCCGTCCGTGATCTCGGTCCGGTCATTATCGCCCCATAGCGTCAATGCCGCATTGGTTCCCTGCCACATCAAGGCGCCGCAACACACGCCTTTCGAATTGAAAACCGCAATCTCATCGCCCGGTTCAAAAGCAGCGCCATCGCTGTACGCAGGTTGAATCGATTTCGGAATCACCAGCGTGGCGGACTGACCGGTTCGGGGAGTGAATGAGAAATGCATCGGATTCGATTGCGGGGTGTCACCGGAGACTGCCAGATCGTTACGTCCGCTGCTCAGCGCACCCGACGGATAAATCAGTGTGCCGGCTTCGGTCAAATTGATTTGATACCCCTGTCCCGGCTGCATGTTGCCAATTTGATTGATGCCATACGCGGGGATATAACTCTGCCCATCATTATTCTTGGCAATTTTCACGTTGCCGCCAAGGCTCGCCAGCGCAGTTGCCGCATCGATGAGCACATCGGGCAGGTAGCTGATCATGCTCCAGCCCGCGGGAAGCTCAATCGGGGTATCGGGCGAGACCGCTATACCGGTGACATCCAATGATGCGCCGGCGGTTAGATACGCCTGGTAGCCTTCCTTGAAATTGATGTTTCCGATCTGGTTGATACCATAAGCCGGAATGTAATTCTGCCCACGCCCATTTTTAGCAATTTTCAGTTTATCGACGATGGGCGCCAGCAGCGTTTCGATATCTGGCTCTGCTGGATTCACGTTCATCGAAAACATATTCCAGCCCTTGACAAAATTTAGCGCAATTATTTTGAATTCCGTAAGAAGTTTTACTTTTACAACCAAAGTATCTGATAGCTCCGTGTCTGATGCGATAACGACAAAAGAAGTATCCTGAGCACCAAAGGGAGGTACACCTGAAATAACAGAGTCGACTGGTGACATCCAATTGGGGTAGTTTTCAAATAGATACGTAATTTCTGTTCCTTCAGGATCTATTGAGCGGGCGACATACGTAAAGAGCGAATCTGTCCACGCAGCGACAGAATCCGGGGAAATCAGTTTTGGTGGATCGTTGATAGGGATTACAGTGACTGCAACAAGCAATGTGTCGGTCAATTCGTTATCGGAAGCAAGTACTCTGAAAGTAAAATCCTGAGTTCCTTCCAAAGGGGTACCAGCAAGCATCGAATCAGAAGGCGTCAACCAATTCGGGTAATCCATGAAAGAATATTTTATAGGTGAATTTTCAGGATCGACGGCGCGTGCGATATAATTAAATGGCATGTCTTCGTATGCTGTCGCTGTACTTGATGAAATAATTTGCGGCGGATCGTTTATAGAAATAATTTTGACAGATACTATTAATGTATCAGCTAATTCACCATCCGATGCAATAACTTTAAAGGAGAAATCCTCTGTCCCTTCGATTGGTGTACCCGAGAGTATAGAATCAGAAGCCGTAAGCCAATTTGGAAAATCCATAAATGTATAATTAATAATCGAGCCTTCAGGATCAATTGCACAAGCTGTATATTTAAAAGGAGCATCTTCATACGCTGTTGCTGTATTGGATGAAGTGAATTGGGGAGGATCGTTGATAGGGATTACAGTGACTGCAACAAGCATAGAATCCGCCAATTCTCCATCAGATGCGATAGCGACAAAGGATGTATCTTTTGTGCCTTCCAAGGGTGTTCCGGAGATTGTGGAGCCGGTTACGGTGAGCCACGCTGGATAATCGATGAATTGATAAAATATCGCATTCTTTTCCGGATCCGTTGCCTCGGATGTATAAGAAAGCAGTTGATCTTCTGTCGCGCTAACAGAATTACCTGATGTCAAGACAGGATGATTATTTATGATGCCAAGGCGAAATAACGCTTCTTTGGATAGGGGAGGCAAACCATCATCTGTTACCGAAATTGACACGTCATACGTACCCGATTTTGTCGGCTTTCCGGATATTTCGCCCGATGTTGGATTTAAAGTCAAACCGGGCGGTAAATCTCCCCCTGTAATTTGCCATGAATATGGTGTGATTCCCCCATCCGCGTCAAGCGTAAACGAGTAATCGGTTAGATATTTACCCTCATCCAGATATGCTGTAGTGATATTTAATTCTGCGATCGGCAACACATTGACCATTACACTATCAGACCAGCTTGATTCCGAATCCGTAGCGTCACTTGATTTCGCTTTAACATAATATATTCCCGGTTCGGCAAATGCATGTGAGAGTGTGGCAACAGACTTTGAATAGTAGCTATTTGACCAGTTTCGCTCAGAATTATCGCCCCAATTCATTTGTACTTGCATTTGATCCGCATCATGATCAATCAGGAAAATATCTATCGGATTATTCGTTCTTTCGGCGCATGTATAGGACAGTTCAGTAAATGCCGGCCAATTGGGTGGAATATTTCCCGAGCCTTCCAATGAATAGAGAGAATAGCTTAAATAGTATTTTATTTCATCATAATCTTGAGGCAGATCGATGTAGGAATCAAATATAGCGGTTGTATTTGCTATGAATGTATAATCAGTAACATCCAGATAAGTATAATCCATATCAATCATGCTGCTGTCTTTTAAAATACATGCAATTATTTTTGGGAAAGTGATGGAGTAATTCGATTGATTCTTTATCGATCCAAACCATTTGTAATAATTTCCATCAGGTGTGATTTGGCTTGTTTGCAATTCCATGATTTGATCCCACAAAATATCACCGGTACCATCTTCATCCCAATATGATAATTCGAACGTGATATTATCAAAGCCAACGGTATCGGTATAGCTTTCACAGAAGGATGTACTATATGGCAGCATTCCATAAGATCCGTAAGTCGAATAATCCATATAGGTATAATCAGTACCGACAAGAGCACCGTTTTTATAAAAGTTGTATCTCAGCTTAACAAAATCTGAATATGTCTTTGTTTTGCATCTTAATCTGGCTGTAACACGATAGCTTGTTGACGTCCAATCATGTAAATTGAAATCAAGCAATTCAAAATTATCGTCTAAAATCTGTGAGCTTGAATTGAAAATGGTATTTTTTGCTGAAACACTATTCCTTTTAATACTCGCTTTTAATTCAAAAATCCTTGATTTAAGTTGGCTAATAGTCTCCCTATCATTTGCTGTTATTGATTGACTGTTTGATTGTAATTTTGAAATGAATTGATCCAACTTTTTGCATTCACTTTTATACTGGTTATATAAGTTACCTGTTGCCCATGCAAATGTACTCATTCCCAAAAGTAGAAATAAACCGAAGCAGATGAAATTTTTGATTTTTTGCATTTTCTTCTCCATTGGTTTACCTTCGTTCAACTCATGTTGATTACAATTTACAGCTAAAATGGGAATTAATAGTGAATACTACCGAAATTAGTAAAAAACTGAAAAAGAAGTAAATATTGTTCTATAAAAGAAACATAAGAATTATTTTGTAGAATGTCAAGGAAAAGCTTGCTTTTAAACAACCCTTAGTCTGTGATGTTCTGGTTTTGTTTGGCAACTTGAGAATCAGCATATTTGCCATGCGCCGGCAAAATCCTGAATGTTATTCTAAACACTCATTGGGAAAACAGGACGGTGGCGGTGGTGCTGAAAACGCTATTGACGCGGGTATTGAAAGGGAACAATACTGACGGCAAAGCGCACTTCACCGTCAGCACGTGGTCTATTTCATGAGGATCATTTTTTTTGCATCGGTAAATGAATGTTCGCCGGCAGCGGATCGAGCCTCAATCCGGCACACGTAAATCCCGGACGCAACCAACCGGTCAAATTCGTTCTTGCCATCCCAGCGGATGGTTTGTATTCCCGCCGGCAGGCTAGCGCGCCCAAGCTGCCGCACTATTTTTCCATGCAGGTCAAAAATGGTCAAATTCACTTCGGCAGGTTGAGGCAGGTGGAATTCTATCGTAGTTTCCGGATTGAACGGATTGGGATAATTTTGAAGCAGCCGGAATTCGGTCGGGATCGAGTGGGATGCAGCGTCAACAGCAGTGAGCGAAGTCTGAGCCACACATTCGGTCAGCACGAAAAAGCCATCCTTTCGATAAATACCCGATGCTGATGTCTCCGACGTGAATCGAACCGGGTA
>JAFGMA010000021.1 GCA_016927835.1 Candidatus Zhuqueibacterota bacterium
CATTACCAAGTACAGACAGACGTAATTATTGCGCAGTTATTTAATGCGTTTATTATAGAATATCCATTTGTCAAAGAAATATAAAAACTGGAATCAGGATTGCGTGAATCTTTCTGCTTTAGCGTATACCTCCCCTTCTCACAACTCCTCCAACACCTCAAATTCCGGCTTGATATCCACCGGAACGTGTGCCAATTTCGGCAGGGTCGTTTGCATGCATTCGGGCATGGAGGCGTATGTTTCCAGCAGATTGCAGGCGCCTTTATAATCGCCTTCAGCCTGAATCGTGAGTAATTCACCAATGAGTTCGCGTACCGCCGCCCGGATTTTAGTGTCGTCCACTGAAAATTTGCCGGTAGCGCTGTCATAAACAAATCCCCCCCGCCCCATCAAATAATTGAATGCAATCATATTCGCCTTGCCGTGGGCTTCTTCGGCGCCGAAGCGCACCGACCGGAAGATGCCGGCGAGATAGGTGGCGTAAATTCCCGGCTCCAGTTCTTCGGGAAAAACGCCTTTCTTGCACAGGTAAGCAAACGTATACAATCCGCCCACGTCGGCTTTGCATTCCTCGATGGCGGAATAAGTTTCCTGCAACATTTTCTGAACCGTGGTTTTTGTGCCGTCTTCCAATGTCAGCATTCCCGGTCCCAGCCCGTGAGTGGTTTCGTGCATCAGAATATGCGTGAACCAACGATCGAAGGAAATCATCGGCAGCATGGTTTCATCGAGCACGATCCGGGCGATGGGCATATAGATTTTGTTGAATTTGGCTTCCGCGATATTTTTCAGCATGACTTTTTTGCTGCCCTTGGCTTCGCGCACGCGTTCATCGTTCGGCAGGTTGAATGCCAGCGTTTGCACCCCGGCTTTGGTGTCGCCCGCGCTGAATACTTCCTGAACAACTTTCACCGGCGAATATTCGCCGCGATTGAAATTTTTATATTCATTTTTAATGGGCCAATTCTCTTCCAACTTGTCCAGGTATTTTCCGACAATTGCCAATTTTTCGCTCTCCGCCGGATCGACCAGAGTCACAAAGGCTTCGAATGCTGCTTTGTAACCGAATAACTTATCTTCGTAGACTTCATACGGCCCAATCACGACTTCAATCCGGCTATAGAGATCCATCCAGTCCATATCGCTTTGATAGTAATCATTGCTGCCGAACGCCTCGGCGCGTGAGTTCAAATACGTTGCGAGTGAGGCGTTTCCGGTGATTTCAGCGGCGTCCTGAAGCAGCACAGCCGCCGGTTCCAGCCACTGGCGATAGGCTTCGGAATAAGGCACTGCCACCAGTTGATCGCCCCGGCGTTGGATTCGCGTAAACGTATGCTCTAGCTGCTCCCTGTCCGCAGGATGGGCTTCAATCCAGGCATTGAATTCTTCTTTGGTCATGTCTTCGGGGTAAAAATTGGCTCCCAGGGGTTTCGGAGCCGTGCCGATGAAAGGTTTATCCGCTTCCAGACGATCAAACGGTCCGACCATGATGTCGAATAGTTGCTGCAAGGATTTATCCGCCGGATCGGTACTCGCCATGAGCTTTTCCCGCAATTCGGCATTCTTGCTGTAAACCTGGCGCAGAAAAATGTCATCCATCAATTTGGCGGCATCAACTATTTTCTTCAAGGCTTTGGATTCGGTTTCATCGAGCAGCGATTGATCGTATTTGATTGTTACCGGTGCGAACTTTGCCACCTGTTCGCTGACGTTGTATTGTTCCGTTTTTTTGCTGCAGGTTATGGCGAAGATGGCAATGAAAATCACAAACAGAAATAATGCTGTTAAACGCGTCATTGTATCCTCCGAAATATGAATTGAGTTATTTTTGCGGATTATGACTTAATATTTCAAAATTAACACGAAAGGGCATGGTTCAAATCTCATCGGGAGCGGAATAATCTTCGGAAACCCAAAATAGCTATTTATTGAGAAAAAGTCAATCTTTTTCAAGGCTCCGTTTGGAAATTTTCGAAGCCGCATTTTGTGCAAATAATCAATCATCGACTTTTGGATGCATCCACCGCCTCAAACTGAACAGCCGCTCCCCGGGCAACCGGATGCCGATTCGATGGGCAACTTTTCGCAATGGCAATACATCCTGCTGCGGATTTCGCAACGCATCAGGCGCATGCTTGAAGCACTCCTCTGAAAAATGGTGCCGCAACAGCCTGTAATTCTTGTCGAAATCATTCGATGGCAGGGCTCTACTCGCCAGCCAGCCAAACGCCTCCAGTATATTTTGCAGCGCCTTGCCATCATTGAACGAAATAATCGGGATGGGGTAATCGCTGCCAAGATAGAACCGGTGCGGATGTTCCTTGATGAAAGGCATGATTTTCCGAATGTATTTATACCTGCCCGGCAAACAAAAAGCTGACATATCAGCATACAACCGAGTACCCGTTTCCAGGGCTTTGGCGCGCTGAATCAGCGTTGTAAACACCGATTCCCAATAGTCATTCTCAGGATCGAGTATTGGTCCCAGCGGCGTTGCGGCATGGGCGACAATGATCGTCGCACCTTCATCCAAAGCCATTTGAATGGCATCTCCGGGTTCCTGCGCATAGTTGCCAGCAGCCGAATTGAATCGCAGTGCATCGCGCTTTGGCAATCCGCTCGGAATCGCCTCCTCCGGTCCCACGTGGAGTAAGAGCGGTAAATTCAGCGTTGCCAGCGTCCGGTAAAATCTCCTCGACAGCGGATGTGTCGGATCGATCGATTGGGAGGAAGGAATCCATTTGCAGAGCACCGCACCGCTTTCCGCACACCACCAGAGCCGCTCAATAGCATCTGGTGCGTATGGGTGCACCGAGCAGCCGAATAAAAATTTTTCATACATCTGCGCCAGGTGCGCGATATATTCATTGGAGACAAATAAATGGGAATGGGATTGATCCAACTGTCCATCTTCGGTATACACCTGATCCAATGCCAGCAGCACGATTTTATCCACATATTTCGAATGCTTGATCTGGCTGTACAGGGTGCTGATGTAACGCGGTCCGGTGACCTGGGTTTGGCTGAGGCGAGTTACAAATTTGATCGCTTCGAAGGAAAGGCTGCGTTTGAATTCATCTGTCCAGTAATACATCGCCGGATTCTCATTTTCGGGTCCACCAACGTGCACGTGAATATCAATGATATCCCCGGGACGTATAACCGAGTTAATTTTTGAAAACATCGATTCCTCCCTGCTTAAATACTTTTTTTTAACTTTTAAACGCGAAATATGTTCTCACAAAGAGCGAGCGCTTTGTTGATTTTTTTTAAATGCCTGAAGCGAGCACCATTTTCTCATTCATCAATGTAATTTGTGAATCAACACGGGGCGTGACTGGCAACCATACTTATTTGGGCTAATTAAATATATTTTGCCGGAAGCCTGTCATTCTGGAAGAATCTTTTTGCGGTTATCCAGGATGTTAAAAATTTACACCATATTGCGAAATATAAAAAAATTCATCCTGAATGACATAGGCGTACTATTTTTGCTCATAGTGAGTATATTATTGAGCAATAGTTTACCCCTATTGATTTTTAATTTCAGAATAATGATTAGCGATATGCGATTTTGCGAAAGCTTAAATTCGCAAATCAAAAATCGTTACTCTTTATTGACAAATCATCTTTCAAGGTGTATTCGAAGAGGTATTTAACGACCACCATGTAATGAGCCAATAGTTGAGCCATCAGGCAAATCGCAATCTTTTCCCTTGATATTCCTTTAATTTATAGCTATATTAAACACTTCAGTGACATAAATAAAAGAGACAACCGTTGCAGTCAGCAGGTACCACACACCCACAATTTGGATGCCCACTCTATGAACCGAATTGAAATCGATATCAATGCCGGTTGGGATCTGATTCTTGAAAATAATCCCGGACTGGCACAACCGGAATATGAAGCCGAACCTGTTCTTAAAGTCAATCTTCCGCATACGTGGAATGCCACCGATACCTTTGTTCCCAGCCGCGGTTACTTTCGCGGCGTTGGCTGGTACCGCAAACGTTTTGTAATCCCATCGAATTTGTCTCACAAGCGCCTGCTTCTGAATTTTCTGGGCTTTTTTCAAACTGCAGAATTTTATCTCAATGGCACAAAAGTCCACAGCAGTATCGATGGTTTCACCGGCGAATGTTTCGATATTACGGATCACGCTAAAATCGGCGAAGAAAATTTGATCGCCGTGCGCGTGGATAATTCACACAATCCTGAAATTCTGCCAGGAAAAGACATCCCCGATTATGTGCTTTACGGCGGAATTTATCGCGAAGCATTTCTGGTTGCCACCAACGATGCCTATATCCTCGAAAACGGCGTCGCCTTCACAACACCGGAGGTTAGTCGGGAACGGGCGCTGGCGCAGGTTTCGGTGCAATTGGGCACTTTGCGCGAAGCTAGTTTCACGGGCACGCTTACTGCCAGACTCCGTGATGAAGCGAAACGAATCATCTGTCAGGTGCAGCAGCCTGTGGCATTTAGTCAGTATGCTTCTGTCCAATTGACGCTGCCGGAAATCGAACAACCGCTGCTCTGGGATGTTGAGTCGCCCGTTCTGTATTCACTGGAAATCGAACTGGAAGATGCCGGTAGACCTGTGGATGCGATCACCCTTAAGGCTGGATTTCGCTATTTTGAATTCACTTCCGATGAGGGATTTTTTCTGAATGGTCGACACGTGTTGCTCAAAGGGGTGAACCGGCACCAGGATTTCGGCGGACTGGGAAATGCCATCCCCGCCGAACTCCAGCGCCTGGACGCGGAAATAATCAAACGAATGGGCGGTAATTTCGTGCGCCTCTCACATTACCCGCAGCACCCGGCGTTCCTCGAGGCTTGTGACGAATTGGGCATTCTGGTGTTTGCTGAGATCGCGTCCTGGCAACATGTTGGCGGGGATGAATTCACGCAAAATGCACTGGCGATGATGGAAAGCATGATCATCCGCGATCGAAATCATTCGTGCATCATTCTGTGGGGATTGCTGAATGAAGGTCGAAATAAAGCGCTGTTCGATGCGCTGAATCGGAAAGCCAAACAATGCGATGCCACCCGACCCACGATTTACGCTGAAAATAAACCCGAAGAAGGTGATGCCCTGGGCACCACAACCATTCCCGACGTCCTCGGTCTGAATTACAAAATTCCTCACCTCGACGACATTCGGAGCCGCTGGCAGGATAAAAAGCTGGTCTCCAGCGAACACACCAACGCAGACATGACAACCCGCGGTGACCTGCAAAAGGAGCTCGAATACGTTCAGAAATTGAATCACGATTTGAATGAAATTTATGCCCGAAAATACCTCGCCGGCAGTACGCTCTGGTGCATGCACGATTACGCAACGGATTATCGTCCCACCTGGCCCCACCATAAATCAGGCGCAATAGATCACTTGCGATTGGAAAAGGAAGCCTTTTACATGCTTCAAAGCCATTGGCTGGATCAGCCGGTTCTGCACATCATGGGACATTACAATTATCAGCCAGGCGAAGCGGTCACCATTTGGATTATCACCAATTGCGAATCAGTAGAGCTGTTGGTTAACGGCAAGACACTGGGTAGCAAACGCGGGGGACGATTGCTCGCGTGGGATATCGAATTTCAACCCGGAATCTTAAAGGCAATCGGCATCCGCGGCGACAGGCAGGTTCATTCCGTGCTCGAAACAACAGGAGCAGCCTGTCGAGTAGCTCTCAAGACGTCGAACTCCCGCTTGTTCGCCAATGGCAGGTGCGTCGCCTTGATCGATATCGAAGTGCTCGATAAACAGGATCGGCGAATCTGGTGCGAAGCCGATTGCGCAGTCTCAATCAACGGACCGGGCGAGTTCTGTGGCATGGGCGGATTGCCATACATCAAAATTCGCGCGGGAAAAGGGCGCATTGCTGTTCGGTCGCAGACGGAAACCGGTGAAATCTGCGTCAGCGCAGGCGTCCCCGGGCTTCTCAGCGACCGGGTGATACTAAACGTCAGCGAGCCAATCCCATCGAAGGCATGATTTTCCAAAAGTTTCGAAATGGTATTGCTGCTTTGCTTTCAATCTTCGCAAAATATAAATCCGAAACGCGTTCATTATAACTCATTAAAATCATTCAAGCTGAAATCAACTTGATATAACTTACAAAAGGACATTCGACTATGAAACGCTTTAAAACTGTAACCCATCCGATCACCGGGAAAAAGATCCCTGAATTTTTAACCGGCGTGATTACGCCAATGTTCACCCCCTGCCTTCCGGATTTATCACTCGATGTGCAGGGCTTTCGCAATATGGTAGAATTTTTTGTAAAAACCAAATCCGTGCGCTCGCTTTTTCCGCGATGCGGTCTTGGCAGAATGTATACCTTCACGCCTGACGACGTCAGGACGGCAATCGACGCCATATCATCTCAAAATGCCGGACGGCTCTACTTTCTGCCCGGAACTGCCGGCTACTACTCGAACAATCCCAATGAAAAGCCTGATCCGGAAGTTTATATCCAGCAGTCGTTGGATTTGAGCTTATATGCGCAGGAAAAAGGAGCGGATGCGGTGGTTCTGGTGGTTCCATCCGCATTGCCGATCCCATCGGGTGGATCCGCTTCCGACGTGATTTATAACTATTACGCCAAAATGAATGACGCACTCGACCTGCCGATTGTTGTATATCATCCGGGTCGCCTCGAAGAAGCGTATAATTTCACACCCGAAATCATTGCACGTGTCAGCGCCCTGGATAAAGTGGTTGGAATGAAATTCAGCAGCGTCGATCTGTCAGATTATACAGACCTGACGATTGGCATCGGAGATAACGACTTTTCGCTGTTCGCCGGATCAGAGTCGGTTTACCTCTATTCGATGCTGGTCGGCGGGCTGGGTGTCATCGGACAGGGCGCGGATAATATCCCAGAGATCCTGAATGCCCTTTACAAATATTTCATGGCAGGCGATTATAAAAACGCCCGCGAAGCTCAACTCGATGTCAATCGAACATTGCTGTGCGCGAAAGAAGCCAATATGGGTCTGGTCGGGCTGCATTATCTCAAACATCGCGGTGTTGAGTTGAGTACCATCGCCAGGGGAGGCGCGCCTGAAACTGCCGCCAGGATCAAACAGATAACCGAGGATACCGATCGGATTCTGGCGAAATACACGGATTAAGATTCTGGCTTTTTTTCCGTTCCTCCGCTGGTTTTACGGATTTTGTATGTCGATATGAAGGAAGCGAAATACGCAGTTGAAAGAATACGACTCTTTTTTATAAAAATATTGATGTGTGAAAAGTCTGGTTCCCAAGAGAAGAGCTACAATAACCAACACAGTTTGACAAATTATTTGCCGGAACAAGCAATGGGATCTTTGTTTGAGTTCTTCCCAGATCCATTGAAATAATTTCAAGACAAAGCCGGCATTCATTTTCAGTAAAACAAAATTACCCCAATCCGTTCAACACATCACCGATGATCAGCTATTGAGATAAATACAATTAAATTAATGCTTATTCGCTAGAATACAGTGATAAGAAAGTATAATGAATTTGTAGAAGCAGAAAGCAATTTCTTCGTTTTGTATCCGGAACAGAATTTCTTGTAACAACTTTTCATTTTAATGAAGGAGAATCAACCGTGGCTGAAAAAAAATTAAAAACTGGCGTGATTGGCACCGGAATGGGGCGCTACCACATGGAAGCATACTCTCAAATGCCCGATGTGGAATTGATCGCTGTTTGCGATTTGAATGTGCCCGAAGCATCTTTATTCGCCGAAAAATGGGGCGCCAGGATCGTTACGGAAAATTATAAGGATCTTCTGAAAATTGATGAACTCGATGCCATCAGTATCGCCACACCGAATCACTGGCACGCGCCGATGACGATTGATTTTTTGAACGCCGGAAAACACGTTCTTTGCGAAAAACCCATGGCAACAACCTGGCAGGACGCCCGCGCAATGGTCGATGCTGCCAAAGCCAACAAGCGCCGGCTGATGATTGAACAATCGCTGCGCTTTTCAAAAGATTCGCATATTGTGAAATGGTATATTGATAATAACGACCTGGGGAATATCTATTTTTCCCGCGTCGGCTGGATTCGGAGGAAAGGCATGCCCGTGCTGAATTTTGATAAAAATGGCAGTATGGGGCGCGGGGAATGGTTTATCATTAAAAAGGAAGCCGGCGGCGGATCGTTGTACGATATCGGCGTGCATTTCATCGATCTCGCCTGGTATTTTATGGGCAAACCCAAACCCGTTACCGTGAGCGGCGTGAGCTATCTCGAAGTTGCCAAACCTGAACTTCAGCGCAAAGAGCTCCCCCAGGAAGTCGATGAATTGTCTTCGGCGCTCATCAGGTTCGAGAATGGCGCAGCGCTGGAATGTATCATCTCCTGGGATGCGCACCAGGGTTCCGAGTATAAATTGCAGGTCTTTGGCGACAAAGGCGGTGCGTCGATGAATCCCGCTAAAATATATCGCGGTACGCCGGTCATCGAAACGGTCGAGTTGGAGATTCCCACGGGCGGATTGCCGACCATAGCGCCTTATCGCCATTTCATCGACTGCATCAAAGATCCAGAAATGGAAATGATTGCATCCGGTGAAGAAGTGGTGACTATCATACGCATTTTAAATGCCATTCAGGAATCCGCGGAAAAAGGCAGGGAAATTGTACTCGCCGATTAACCTGCAGGGCGATGGGAGTTGACAATAATTCAACCAACCGAGGTTACCTCAATTTTCGCCAACATTTCCTTTGCTGCAGCCGTTTTTAGCGCTGCAGGCACATAATGCGATTGATGGGTATTTTTTACGGCACTGAGAATTTTCGTCAATCGGAATTCATTGAGTCTCCCGATTGCGTTTGACGGCTCAATGCAACTGGCATCGAATGCGGTGCCAGTTGGAGATCGTACGGCACAACAGGCAGAGCATCGTCCTGAAATCCCCATGAAAATCAGGAGAATAACCAATGTATCGTGTACTCATCGTTGATGATCAAGCACCCATGCTGACGAGTACCAAACATATTATCCAAAAAATGAATTGCGAAGTGAAAACTTCGACGAATTCCGAGGAAGCGATCCGTTTAATCATCAGCGAAAATTTCGATCTGATTATTTGCGACTTACTCGTTCCCGAACTTGAAGACGGGCTGGCGATTATTGACGCTGCAAGAGAGCAGGCGAATTCTCCCGGCATATTGGTGATGTCGGCTTATGATTCGATTGACAATGTCGTCAAAGCCATGCAAGAAGGCGCAGATGATTTCATCTCGAAAGGATTCACGGTTGATGGACTCCGGATCAAAATTGAGAAACTGCTCTCCTCACACCAGATTGCCCAGCGGCAGCGAATTGAAAAACAGTTGTTTGAAGAGCATTTGCATAAAACATTCGGCGATTATAAAATCATCGGCAAGAGTTCAAAAATCAGGGAGTTGATCGAGTTAATTCATAGGGTCGCCGAATTCGATAAAACGACTTGCCTGATCGAAGGTGAAACTGGCACCGGCAAAGAATTGGTCGCCCGCGCGATTCATCGCAATAGCAAACGGAAGCACGGACCATTTGTTGATATCAATTGCGCCAGCGTACCCGACGAACTCATCGAAAACGAGCTTTTCGGGCACGATAAAGGCGCCTTTACCAGCGCTGTTTCGAATCAACAGGGAAAATTCGAATGGGCTTCCGGTGGCGTCATTTTCCTTGATGAAATTGGTGAGATGAACTTGAGAGCTCAAGCGAAATTGCTCCGCGTTATCGAAAATAACCAATTCAACCGGTTGGGCAGCAATAAAGTGATAAAAACCGATGTCATGATCATCGCTGCTACCAATAAAAATTTGTCCGAATTAATCGCCGAAGGCAAATTCCGCGAGGATTTATATTTCAGGCTTAATGTGGTCAGAATCACGACGCCGCCATTGAGGGAGAACCTTGAAGACATCCCATTGCTGGTTGACTATTTTATATCGCAAATAAATCAGAATTATATGACTCATAAAACCGTTTCAGAGGAAGTAATCCAGGTTCTTAAATCCTATGAATATCCCGGAAATGTACGCGAGTTAAGGAATATTCTGGAGAATGCCTATATTCAAACGAGTGGGAATATCATTAGCAAACAGCATCTATGGATTGAACCGATAACCACCAATCATGAACATATCAAATTGAAAGGCAGCACGGCGTCACCTTTGAAAAAGGCAGTGCATAATTTTGAAAGAGAATTCATCACACGGGCGCTGGAAAAAAATTTCTGGAATATAACCCGAACCGCTGCTGCACTGGGAATCTCCCGGGAGGGCTTGATAAAAAAAATGAAACGTCTGAATATTGATAAATAATTTGCAAGGTTCGTCTGGCGTGTAAACTTTTGTTGGTAATTGTAAACTAATGTTCATACTATTTAAATTCAATTCCTGATCATTCACGCTGCTATTTGACTTATCAGTTTTTGAATTAGTCGGTTTATTATTTAAAATACAATAAGTTATAATTTTAATCAATGTTCTGAATTTTAAAAATCACAAAATACATTTATTGGAATAAAATTTGCTTAAAATATCAGGATCATATAATTAGCGGTTTTTCTTTAGCGAATCGCTATCGCTGTCTAACTCTGTTCTTTAACTGTGAGCAGCAAATGAATAATATTCTTCTGGTTGAAGATGAAATCTCTCTGAAGCAAGGCTTGGAATTTTTGTTGCAAGCGGCTGGCTATCACATTGTCAGCGCAATTGATGCAGAACAAGCCATTCAAAAAATGAATGAACGCGAATTTGATCTTATCATCACGGATTTAGTATTACCCAAAGGAGACGGTCGAACCGTCATTAACACAGTACGAAAAAAAATACCAACGATTCCCATCATCTGCATGACAGCCTATATCGATAACGATATTGCCCGCGAAGTTAAACCAATGGTTGGTGAAAATTTACTTGAAAAACCTGTCGAATTAAACCAGCTTTTAAACACTATCAAATCTTTGCTGCGCTAGCCAGCTATCCATTCAATTCGATCATTCACTTACGTGTCCTTACGTGTCCGATCGCACAAAAAAAAACCAGCACCGAATTCACAGTGCTGGTCTCCCCCTAATTACTATCAGATAAAATAGTATTCGTTTACACAAGCGGGGCAACCATTTCCAGTCGATTTTTGCTCAGTATATAAACACAAACTGCATATTTTGCGGAAAATCAAACCTTCGCTCCTTTAGATTGATCCCGAACAGAATATCAAATCGTATTGCGGAGCGAGTGCTGTTTCAGCGATACCACCCGTCGATTGCAGGCACATTATTCGTATAATTTCACCAGGTTGGCGTCTTTATAATAATGAGCGAGAATTTGCGGGTAGGTGAATCCCTTTTTCGCCATAATTGTTGCGCCTACCTGACAAAGACCTACACCGTGCCCCCACCCTGCGCCTACAAATGTAATTGCATCGATTGTGCCATCCTCTGCCAGCGCCTTCTCGATATAAAAACAAGAGCTATACAGATGGCTGCGGGAGAGAATCCGCCGAATAGCCAATTCGCGGGTAATCGTAAGCCTCCTTTTCGTACCGATAATCTCGATTTGCATCAGTCGACCGGAGACACCGCGCTTCAGGGGAACGATATTCAGCAATTGCCCGATATCCTCATTGCTCCGGCTTCGAATAATGTCCTGCAATTCTTCACGGCGATGCGTTACGCGCCAACGAAAAAGATGATTCGAATATTCCAGCATTTTGGGCAATTCGTACATGTCGGTATTGCAATAAGCCGGTAAATTTGAATCAATAAATTTCCTGGCTTTTTCTTCTGTATTCAAAGGCAGTTCAATCTCCAGGTCGCCGTCTATCCCTGCGCGCAGATATGGTATTTGCTTTTTCTCCCATACATTTTCATAACTCTCCATCACCCCGCCGCAAATTTTGGCATACCGCGCATCGCAAACCTGGTTGCCAAAAAATAACGTCTCGCCAGCGGTTTCCCGAACTGCCTGGACTGAGGTTGCACTCTCGTAGGTGGTTCCCCGGTAGCACTGGCAATGGTCATCCGCGCAGAGATGGAATGGTTGGCTGTAATGGTGTTTGCCCATGGTTGCCAAAATGGTACTTCTCGCAGCAATGGTTTGCGCCTTTAGCAAGTCCATGGGGCAGTCGGGCGTCATCTCAGACGAATTGACACTGATCAGATACTCCTCCATATCGATTTCGTTGATCACCGAAAGCTTGCCCTCATTATTAAAAGCGATTTCAATAATCCCGCGATATTCCTGTGCTTCGAGACGTTGCCAGTGAAACTCGATGCCAACGATCACATTTTGAATTGTAATCCGGGATTCAACGAGCTTCCCGGGTATGATTCGGACGCGGTTACGCAAGGGCACACCATCGAGCCGCAGCGTGCCGGAAGGATTTGTAATAAGCTTCTCGACAATGGAATTGTCTTCAAAATCGCTGAATTCTTGCTGCGCTTCTATCGCTTCTTCATAAGTGGCATAATTTCCGGTCGTAATCCAATACTCGCGATTATCGACGGTCCTGTCCCTGAATGAAAGCACCTCACCAATATGCCGCGCGCTGGCTGCGATATGTTTCGCCTTCACTGCTGCCAGAAAAGAATCGGCGTCTGCTTTCAGCGCGATTTTTCCCAGGCGAATTTGATATGCGATTTTTGCCGGTTGGCTGCTTTCAATTTCGATTCGCGATTTTTTATTTCTTTGTCCGGCTTTCACCAACTGACCGGCGTGATCAATCAGTTCGTAGTTCTGGTTGACATGAAATTCAACGCTATCTGTGGACTGAATCACGCCAATTCTTACCTTCGGACTACTCTGGTGTTCTGTCATATCCAATTTTGCTCTCCTACGTTTGCCTCATTCGATACACTCCGTTGTGACGCTTTCCAGGAATTCTTTGAATCCTGAAATTGAAGGATTTATATTAGCACACATGAGATTTCCGGAAATGATTTCTGGTTTACAATCGTTTTCACAGCGACGGGTTTCGATTCGAAAGGCGATGCAGGATGATACCGGCGGCGACAGCCACATTCAACGAATCGGTTCGATTGGCGCCAGGGATCGTTATGATATTCTCGGATAAATGAAGCAAATCAGCCGATAATCCTTCGGATTCGTTTCCAAGCAGGATAAGGCTTCGATTTGAAAACGTCATTTCATTGATATTTTTGCCCCCTGTTTTATCAGTTGCATAGAGCAGAAATCCATGATTATCAAAAAATTTTAGACTCGCTTTCAAATCGACATCGTAAACAATGGGAAGGTGGAAACAGGAGCCCATTGTGGAACGAACGACCTTTGGATTATATAGCTCCACACAATTGTTGCCCAGCAGAATCGCATTGACGCCGAACCAATCGGCAGTGCGAATAATGGTACCTAAATTTCCCGGATCAGCCAATCCGTCAAGGCAAACGGCAAGTGCATGTTCGCTGAAAGCCAGGTTCTCAAGTCGCCAATTTTTGACACCTGCAAGAGCGATTACACCCTGGGATTGAACCGTATCGGAAAGCTGCTTCAATTCTCTTGAGGTAATTTCAATTACATCAATTGATTTGTGTTGAATAAGTCGGAGTAATTCTCGTTTTTTTATCTCAGGGAGAACTTGCGGGCAAATATATAGGGCATCTATGCCATAGTCGGATTTCAGCAGTTCTTCACATTGCTTAATGCCTTCTACCAAAAACTTGCCGTGCAACTTTCGAAATTTTTTATGCTTAAGTGCAGACAGCGCTTTAATTTGATTTTTGGATAGCATTCCATCAACAGAAGTTGTCACATTTTTTGTGATTGAGCAGGACAAGCAAATTTATGAATCGAAATATTTCATTTCTTCTTCAACGAAATTGTTCATTACCTCGCGGGGACTCGAAGAAGCGATCAATTGCTTTCTGAATTCGGCTTTATGAATCAGCCGTGATATTCGGCTAAGCGCCTTCAAATGCGGTCCTGGTTGATTCAGGGGACCCACTAGCAGGAAAATCAGCCTCACAGGCTTTTCATCAATCGATTGAAAATCAATTCCGTGTTTGGTAATCCCAAAAGCAGCAACAAGCTCTTTTATGCCCTCGGCTTTTGCATGAGGAATAGCCACACCATCGCCAACACCGGTGCTCATAAGTTTTTCCCGGTCGAGGATAGACTTCAGCAATCCTTTGGTATCACTCACCTTATGCGCATGATTGAGCAAATCAACCATTTCTTTGATAACATCTTCTTTCGTATCGCTTTCGAGCGGTATTTTAATCAACTCTTCCGATAATATCTTTCGTAATGTCATCTAATACTTCCTCCCAAAAATATTTTCTAATTTAAAAAAATATTTGTAAATTGCAATGATTTTTTTAAAATGCTGGTCGGAAGCGCATCTACGGCTAGAATCTCAACCATCCTGAAAGTTTTGCTTGACATTCGCTTTCTTTTTTATTATGATTAGTGCACATCGGAAACAGCTTCGTGCAAGCGATCCGACAAACTTGCCGAGTTTTGATTTTGTGCGATAGTTTACTAAATGAAACGCTCCGTGGATGCCATGGGGAAGTACTATTTATGACTTCACAATATCTCTGGTTCATGAACTTCCTCGTTTCAGTTGCAATGCCTCATCACTGATTTGTGTTTTAATCAACAACGAGCGGGCTTTTCCTTCAGACGATATATAGGTTATCGGGAGGATTTATAATTTCATTAATCCATTCACAGAGCTCCGCGAAATAATAAACGAGTGCCAGAACCACCGGAATGAAAACAGGTGATAATTCTGTTTTTTAAATGATTAGGCGATGTCTCGCTCCACCGGCTGTCGCTCTATTCGCAATGACCGTATTTTTCATTATGCGGCGCTTTGGTTTCAAATCTGGTAGTGTCAAAAATATAATGAAAATATGAAAGATAAAAATAGAAATTAATACCAGATTTTTCCACAGCATCCTGAGAGGATAGCTATTATGAATGTGGAGAGTTCGCGAGATTTTTTTTATCAATTTTACCTGTTTCAAAAATGAGATCAGAGATCTGCAAAACAAACATTTTTAGAATCATTCATGGTTCGACTCCACTCACCATGAACTCCTAAATTTAATAATTATAAATCGAATAAGCGAAGCTTCATCCTGAGCGAAGTCGAAGGACGAACTGGTTTTAGTCCCATTTTGCAGAACTCTAATAATGAGAAATTAAAGGAGGATGTTATGTTAAAAAAAATGCTCGTATCTTTAATCGCCTCATTATTAATTGGTATGATCGCGTATGCAGAAGTCCCACAGCTCATCAACTATCAAGCCGTCCTCACCGATGCAACCGGCATTCCTATTAACGATACTCGGGCTATCGAATTCAGAATTTATGAGGATGAAACTGGTGGAACGCCATCGTGGACAGAAACACAAACGGTTGCTATTGATCGTGGTCTGCTCAATGTACTGCTTGGCTCGATCACGCCGCTTCCGTATTCTCTATTCGATGGGAACGATAAATTTCTGGCGCTTAAAGTTGGAACCGATGCAGAGATGATTCCCCGAAAAAAGCTAGTCAGCATGGCTTATGCGTACCACGCACATAACACAGACAATTTCAGCGGCATGAATGTCTCCGGATTCGCAAGAAGTGTGGACGGCGTATCTCCGGATGACGGCAATATCGACCTGATCGCAGGAAGCAATGTGACAATTACTCCGGACAATAGTAATCACCGTATTACGATTTCAGCTTCCGGCGGTACCGGCGGGGATGATCTCGGCAATCATGTGGCTACGAAAAATATACAACTCAACAGCCACTGGTTATCTGGCGATGGAAATAATGAAGGCGTTTTTGTTGATGGCAATGGAGATGTCGGTATTGGTACCTCGCCAGGATATAAGTTGCACGTAGCTGGCACATCCTATGCAAATACAGATCTCCGAGCAGGCAGGAATGTGATAACCGGTTCGCCGTCTTCTTCCTATCAAGATGGCGATATTGTTGCCACACGGGCTCTGGTTGCCGACTATAAGGTGCTTAGTAGCGGTAATATCGAATCTTTGCAGGGGAGTATTATTGCAAATTATTCGATTCGTTCAGACAACGGCTACATCCGAACCGGCAGCCCATCAGCAGCACATGGTAATGGAGATGTGGCATCCACGAAGAATGTGATTGCTGATGAAAATGTCATTGCCCAGGGAAGCGTGGTTGCTGGAACGCCAACTGTGGGCTACAGCTCAGGAGATATTGTCGCTGGAGATGATTTAAAGGCCGGTAAAAATGTGGATGCATTAAATGATGTCCTCGCCACGCGGAATATTGTATCTTATTCTGGACATATAAGGACTGGTTCACCGTCGCTACCCGGATACGGCGATGGTGATATCGTAGCCGAGGACGATGTTCGGGCGGATAATTATGTATATGCGGGAAATAGCGTCATCGCGGTAATTGGACACATTCGAACAGGTACACCGTCAACTTTGTATGATGCTGGAGATATAGCAGCAGTTGATGATTTGATTGCCGACGACCAACTCATTTGCGGCGGAACAAAAAATGCCTATCTGAAAACACAGAGTTACGGTACTCGTCTATTTTATTGTGAAGAAGCCACAGAGGTTTATTTTTTCGATCGCGGGCATGGACAGCTTGCAAACGGCGAGGCAGTCATTCAACTCGATCCGATGTTTCTGGAAGCTGTTACTATCGATCAAGAGCATCAAATGATCGTGCAGATAACCCTGACAGCGGATTGTAATGGCGTTTTTGTCGCGGAGAAAACAACTACCAGTTTTACAGTCAAAGAATTGATGAAAGGGAGTTCCAACGCCACATTTGACTGGGAGGTTGCCTGCAAACGGAGGCAGTACGAAGCCGATCGGATGGAAGTTCTTTCTCAAGAATAAGTCAAGATAGAAGTATAACTGCGTCACATAGCTTTTCACCAATTAAGATTCATTGAAAATTGATTTCAAAGGTTAAGGAGGGAACATGAAAGGTTTTGCATGCAGTTTGCTAGCGCTACTGTTTTTCACGCTGTTTTTGACAGGGCATGCCTGGACTCAGGTCGATACGCTGGTTATTTTGAACCTGAGCGATACCCATTCGCATCTTCTGCCGTATGGACCCGAAGATTCCGAAGGTAAAGGCAAACGCGGCGGTTTGGCACGCACAGCAAAGATTATTAACCAGATCAAATCTGAGGAAAAGAATGTACTGATGGTGCATGCCGGTGATGTTTTTACCGGCGATTTGATGTCCAATAAATATCATATTGTACCCCAACTGCAATTCTTTCAAAAAATAGGATTTGATGTGCTTACAATTGGCAACCATGAATTCGATCGCACGCCGGAAACCCTCAAACGTGCATTCCGGGAGGCTGGGTTTCCGATTCCGGGCTTCGAATTATTGTCCGCCAATCTGGATATGACCGAAGAGCCTGAACTGGCTGCCCTGGTCAAGCCCTTCACTATCAAACAAATCGGAAATCTTAAAATCGGACTTTTTGGCTTGACTATCGAAAGAACCACCAATAGCTTTTCCTACCCCGCGCCTGTAGTAGCTACCGACTATCTCGCTGCCGGACAGGCTGCCGTCGACTCACTTCGCCCGAAATGTGACCTGGTAATTGGAGTCACGCACCTGGGCTACGAACAAGATTCGACGCTGGCACTCAATGTTGCCGGCATCGATATTATCACCGGCGGACATGATCATCGGGCGCATTTCACACCCAGAACGATCACAAATCCGGAAGGAAAAACGACCTATATCGTGCGTGCGGGATGTTTTTATAATTATCTCGGCTATACGAAATTGGCTTATAATGTTGACACTTTTGACATTCTCGATTACAAGCTCATCCCAATCGATTCAACAGTGGCGGAAGATCCCATTGCCAAAGCCACAGTGGATAGCCTCGTTGACAGCCTGCAAGCCGATCCGAGGTATGGTCCGGTATACGATGAGATAATTGCCGAAGCCGCGTTCGATATCGATGAAACCGTCGGAGCGCGTTATAAGGATTCATCGCTTGGGAATCTGGTCACCGATGCATTCAGGCTTGCAACCGATACGGATATCGCCATCCAGGTCGCGGGAAACCTCAGGCAACCGATTTACAAAGGCCAACTCACTGGTGCCGAGATCTTCCAGGCGATTTCTACCGGCTATGACGAGGAAACCGGCTATGGTCATAATATCGTAAAATTTAAATTGATGGGCGCCGATTTAAAATTCGGGATGGCATTCACCGCAATCGAATGCCAAACTGATGGGGATCTATGCGTGCAGGCATCAGGTTTGGAACTCACCTACGATTCGCGGTTCCCATCCCTGGTTTTTATCGTCAAGAGTTTCAAAATCGGTGGTCAACCATATAAGCTGGATAGTTTGTATACGATAACCACCAGCAGCGGGGTGGCGGATTTCCTGTCGTTCGCCGGGCTTATCCCAATCGATTTGGAGGAAACCGGACTCACGGAATACCAGGTCGTCCGGGATTTCATCATCGACAATTCCCCTCTGGAATATTACAGCGAAGGCAGAATCCAGGATATATCCAAGACATCCGTCGAAAACTCGCCCGCGAAATCGGTTGCCAGAAGCTTCAGGTTGAATCAAAATTATCCGAATCCATTCTCTGCGACAAACGCTAGAACGCATATCAACTATTATTTACCGGAGCCGGATAATCAAGCCGGGCACCAGGTGGCAATCAAAATCTATAATATTTTGGGCGAAGAAGTGGCAACGCTGATCGATAAGGTGCAACCATTCGGCTCGTATCAAGTCTCATGGGACGGCAAAAATGTGAATGGATTGAAAGTACCCAGCGGTATCTATTTCTGTCGCCTCACCACGAGTGGAACGGTCCTGACCCGGAAAATGATTCTGTTGCATTAAAATTATCAGATCGGGAGCCGGCACACTACCGGCTCCCGATGAATTGAGATTAATATGGCAATCGATTTCAAGCGTTTGACACTATTGCGAAAGAAGCTCACGGCAATAGCGCTGAAAATACTGACTTATATTCTGCTGGTTACGCTGGCGTTTTCAATGCTCATTCCGTTTATCTGGATGGTATCCACTTCATTCATGAATGATCTCGAAGTGTATGAATACCCGCCAAAACTTATACCGGATAAATTGAATTGGAAAAATTACCAGGAAGCGCTCACCTTGCTGCCGTTTGACAGATTTTTTCTGAATTCGATCATCATTAGCGCAGGCGTTGTCACCGGACAACTGATCATCTGTTCATTGGCAGCATTTTCGTTCGCACGTTTGCATTACCGTGGGCGCGACAAAATTTTTTCGGTCTACCTGTCCACGATGATGATTCCGGCGATCGTCACGATCATCCCCTCATTTTTGATCATTGACACCTTCCGGGGACTCAATAGCTACTGGGCGATGATCGTGCCTTTTTTGAATAGCGTTTGGGGCATCTTTTTATTGCGCCAGTTTTTCTTGACACTGCCAAAAGATCTTGAGGATGCCGCCCGCATCGACGGCGCATCGAATTGGACCATCTATTGGCGGATCATCCTGCCTCTCTCCCGCCCTGCCCTGGCGACACTTGGCATTTTTTCATTCATGGCGTCATGGAAGGAATTTCTCTGGCCCCTGATCGTCACGTCGCAAATGGAAATGCGCCCGGTGGAAGTCGGTATCGCGCTCTTTCACAGCATATATATCACCAAATGGCCCTACCAGATGGCGGCGGCGGTGGTGGTGATGCTCCCCATCCTGATCGTATTCTTTTTCACCCAGCGCTATTTTATCAGGGGAATCGCACTAACAGGGATGAAGGGCTAGAGCCTAAGCCAGACAAGCTGGAATTAAAAATGTAAAATTAAAAATGAAACTGATTCGGTAGCGCAATAGCCAAAAATTCTACTCGAAAAAACAGCCTTTGTAAAACGTTGAAAAGATATAACATGCAATGGGCATTAAAAAAAATCCTGCCAAAAAAATTCACAATTTAACTTGTCAGGTACTAAGGGCATAATCCGCTCAAGCACACCGAAAATTTCTGATTTCCTCCACGAAAAATACTGATACAAACCAGTTCAACTTACTGAATTATTTCGATTCACCAGCCTTTTCCGCAAAAAAGATTTCGCATGCACCTTTCGCTATGGGAGCAAGTGGTTTAATTCTGAGCAGGTTCGTTGTATTTTCTGCACACGCCTTCTCCGGCTTCATCGTAAGGTGAAGAATGGGACACGCCTCAATCCGTTGAAAAGAAATTAACTTATCGCAGTCGCAAATTTTTAACAGATGGAATAATATTTGCGACTTTCAAACACAAAAATGTTCCTGTCATCTTTAACTTAACAAATAATAAATAACTATCATGCAACCGGGTGATGTTCGATTGGAAATTAATACCAGCATTTTATTTAAATGGGACAACAATATCGCTCAATGGATTCCGGTCAGGCAGGCAGGTTGGTTGCAAAAGCTGGCTGATATTTTTGAGGAAGAATCTTCATTGCGGAGCGGTGCCATTGAAACCGATATTAAGGTTGAATCGCGAAAAATGGCATTTCATTTCAGAAACATCAATTGGATTTTTCTGCGTGCCAATTCTTGAGCCACCTGATCCTTTCTTAATGCTGATTTGTGAGAAAGTCTCCCCGTGTGGATACTGAGGAATCGCTGCTGTTTAAAGCTTCTCCATACTCATTTCCCCTTCATTGAAAAGCAAATCGATACACGATAAATCCGGAATAAAACGTTCAAATTGCTGATAATAAAAAGGCGGTTTCGGGGCGATAAATTCTACCGTCAATTGGTGCTCCCGGAGCAGTGCAACATCGATATATGGTTTGTAAAACTCTTCAGCAACATAAACCGCACATCCGGTCGCCTGCATGATCTCAACCAGCCGCAGGTTCATATTATCATTTTCTGAAAAATCCGAGCCTCTGATGAATTCTGCATTCAGACGCAATTCCTTCCGGGCAACTTCAAGCAGCGCAGCATTTAAGTCTGCAAGAAAATGCCATTCGCGAGTATAAATCGTTTCCAAAACATCGATAAAGCGATAAAAATACGGCGAATTCCGATAGTTGGTCACCAGGCTCCGATAGTGTTTTTGCCGCCAATTTTCATGATTATCAATTCGAACCGTGTTTATCTTCTGAATGCTGTTGCCGGCACTTAACACAGGAACCGTGAGCCAGAGTTTTCCATTGATATTTTTAATTCCGGTTCGATTCAAATTGGCAGTTCGCGTATATTTCAAATCGTCTGCAGCCAAGCAAACATCAGCGCACTTTAATTTCTGAAAAACAGATAATTGCGGTAAATATCCGGGCAGGAACGCGGCGAGTTTGCGTGGTCGCCCCGGTTGATGATGCTCTGCGCGTTGGAGTGTCATCTTCCTCCTGTGACTATTTTTCTCAATTCGGTTGAAATTTTGATACTGCTGCTTGATCATTCCTTCGACCGATCAAGCCGACGGAATCATCGTCCTCGCCGTCAAATTTCGTTATCTTCAACGTTTGGTACAATTTATGCAATTCAATATTCGTAACTATAAATTTACTCTGGCTTCTAATTACAAAAATGAAGCTGTACTTATGATATATCTGATTAATAAAACCATTAACACTATTTTAATGAGACCAGGGAAGGTGCAGCAGCATGAATACACAAAGATTTTATCGACGAGTGGAAATTATCAAATGCTTTTTGCTTTTCGGGATATTGGTTGCACTGATTTTGATTTTTCTGAAGCTTCCCCAAATTGTAACGGTAACCGATCTTAAAACAAAACAGGCTTCCCTGAACGACCTGCCAATCGTTGTGGTTAAAGATGGCCGAATTACCTTGGAAAATAAGGAATTGAATGTAAAAGGGGAAGTTACAATTTCGAATCAACCGATCGAAATTCGCGGTCAAGTCTCAACATCTCGCTGGTAACAATTTCCTGCTCATTTGAAACAACAGGCGTTGGCCTCACAATTAAAACGTTTCAACTGCCTTCAAGAGCTGACGGGCGCGGATTAGGTGCTTTTTCACCGACGCAATCCCGGTTCCCCCGTCCACATTGCGCAAATTGATACTATTTTGCCAGTTGAAAATTGAAAAGACATCGTTTTCAAAAAGAGCCGATGCCTGCCTGTATTCTGCCAATGGCATCTCAGAAAAGCGCTGTCCGGTTTCAATCGAGCGCCGCACCAGGTTAGCCACCACCCGATGACTCTCCCTGAATGGCAAACCCTTCTTCACCAGGTAATCTGCGATATCGGTGGCAAAAAGCTGTTCATCCAATTTTTGCCGCATCATGTCCGAATTAATTTTCATCGACGAAAGCGCACCATCGAAAACTGCTATGCAATCGAAGGCAGTATCAATCGAATCAAATAATGATTCTTTATCTTCCTGTAAATCTTTGGCATACGTCAATGGCAATCCTTTCATCAGGCAATGAAGCTGAGTCTGGTTGCCGATGACGCGCGCGGTTTTGCCGCGAATGAGTTCGAGCGAATCCGGATTCTTTTTCTGCGGCATCATGCTGCTTCCGGTAGACCAGGCATCATCCAATTCAATGAATCCAAATTCTGCCGAGGACCATATTATGAAATCCTCGCAATATCGACTCAGATGAATTTGAAAGATCGCCAGCGCATTGATTAATTCAAGAATGAAATCGCGATCGGACACGGCATCGACGGAATTTTCGGATACCTGCGAAAAGCCCAATTCTCGCGCTAAAAATTCCCGGTCAATGGCGAACGCACTCCCTGCCAGCGCCCCCGAACCCAGGGGTAAACTTTCAACACGGCTCTTGCAATCGGCGAGGCGTTCCTTATCCCGCTGCAAGCAAAAAAACAGCGATAACAAATAATGCGAAAACAGCAGCGGTTGCGCTTGCTGCAAATGGGTATAGCCGGGCATTATGCAATCAATATGCTGCTCCGCATTTTGAACAACGGTTCGCTGCAAACTATGGAGCGCTGCGAAAAGCTCGCCGAGTGCTTCCAGGCAAAAAAGACGCACATCGGTTGCGACCTGATCATTTCGGCTGCGCCCGGTGTGAATCCTGGCGCCGGCAGATCCGGTTATCTCGGTTAACCGGCGCTCAACCGCTGAGTGAATATCTTCATCCGATGGCAGAACCACGAATTCATTTTTTTCAAATTCATCGTGAATCTTTCGCAGCCCTTCCAAAATTCGCCTCAATTCATCCGGTGAGAAAACGCCAATTTTCGCCAGCGCCTTTGCCCATGCCAAATTTACCTGCACATCCGCCCGCCACAGGCGAATATCAAATGCAATGGATTGATTGAAACGTTCCATCAATGAATCGGTGGCTTTTTTGAATCTTCCTGACCAGACTTTTTCCGGCTGATATTTAGTCTCTTTTGAATTCACTATAGTCGGGTTCCTCGTAAAGGTGGGTTGCCGCACCATCGATATTCAACAAAGATCGGACTTTAAGCGGCAAACCATAAAGCTTTATGAATCCGATAGCATCTTTTTGATCATAGACATCATCCTGACCAAACGTCGCAAAATCTTCACGATAAAGCGAATACGGCGACCGCCTTCCGGCAATGATGATATTTCCCTTGTACAATTTCAATTTTACCTGACCTGTCACACGGCGTTGTGTCGATTCCACAAATGCATCGAGTGCCTGGCGCAGAGGCGTGAACCATAAACCGTTATAAACCAATTCTGCATATTTGGGTGACAGAGAATCTTTAAACCGCAGGGTATCGCCGTCCAGAACCAGGTGCTCCAATTCACGATGCGCCGTATAAAGGATTGTTCCGCCAGGTGTTTCATAAACGCCGCGCGACTTCATGCCCACCAGCCGATTTTCCACCATATCGACCCGACCGATAGCATGCTGCCCGCCAATCTCGTTGAGGTTTTCCAGCAATGAAACCGCGTTCATGCTTTCTCCGTTCAAGGAGATAGGGTTGCCGGCAGCGAACTCCAGTTCAATTTGGACGACTTCATCGGGCGCATCCTCCGGGGAAACCGTCATTCCATAGGCTTGCTTCAGCGGCTCGTTCCAGGGATCCTCCAACTCACCGCCTTCGGATGACAAATGCCAGATGTTTTTATCATGACTATAAATCTTTTTTTCATCGACGTTGAGCGGAATATTTCGTTCACGCGCGTACTTAATGGCATCTTCACGGGAGCGGATGTCCCACTCGCGCCAGGGTGCAATCACTTTTAATTTTGGATTGAATGCCTGGTATGTCAATTCAAACCGCACCTGGTCATTTCCTTTGCCGGTGCAGCCATGCGCAAGCGCATCCGCACCTTCGCGTTCGGCGATTTCAACCTGCCGCCTCGCAATGATCGGTCTGGCAAATGATGTTCCCAGCAAATACTTCCGTTCATAGATGGCTCCGGCTTTCATTGTGGGAAAAATATAATCCTCGATGAATTCGGTTTTCAAATCCTCTATGAAGACTTTGCTGGCACCGGTAGCCAACGCCTTCTCTTCCAGTCCAACTAACTCATCGCCCTGACCCAAGTCGGCAGCCATAGCAATCACTTCACACCCATAATTTTCCTTTAACCAGGGGATAATTATCGACGTGTCCAATCCGCCGGAATATGCCAGGACGGCTTTCTTCACTTTTGATCGCATCTTATACTCTCCTATCTGTATACTTTATAAAGCTTTGATTTAGCTTTGCAAGCCAAAAAGATACATTAATTTTTCAATAAAAACAAGTGAAAAGTGACTTTTTTGGTAATGCTTCAGTTACTGGTTCTTTGCATGGTTTGCAGTGCCTCTGGGAAACTGAGGGATTAGCTTTTTGGGACAATCGTCTGGCTGCTAATAACAGATCGATAAATTGACCACAAGATTGCATACTTTTAAGTTTTCTTCAAACCCGAAACTACCCGAACTTGATGAAGTTCATAATATATTTTAATCCGGTTAAGTAAGGTGAGAGTCGTGGCAAAAAGGGAGTCAGAAAATAAATATCATTTAGAATGCCGTCGTAAGCATTTTGTAATTCTAAAGTTAAAAGTCTCCGAACTCGGAATAGGCTTTTTAAAAAGCGCGCAAAGCCGTGGAAAGAATCCTCAATCCAGCATCAAAATATTTATAAAAAAAAGCTTGATTTTGAAATTGTTTTAAATTATATTAAACCCATCTTAAGAACTATCTCAATTCTGTAATTGTCTTCATATTGAGATGCAATTCAAATTTAATCGTTATTACAGTGGGAGCAGCGATGGAAGAAAATAAAGCAAAAATTCTTGCGGCGATGAAAGCTGCGAACAAGCCTGTCAGACCGGGTGATATCGCTAAAGCTACCGGTATTGAAAGTGATGTAGTATCGAAAATAATCAAGCAGTTGAAGGACGAAGGTACAATCGTTTCGCCGAAACGATGCTTCTATTCTCCTGCTAACTAAAAAAGGATAGAAAATGCGTGAAAAAGTTGAAAACGCCTTGAAAAAAATCAGACCGGCTCTTCAAGCTGATGGCGGCGATATCGAACTCATCTCTGTCAGCGAAGACGGCGTTGTGAATGTCAGGCTACAGGGCGCCTGTCACGGATGCCCGATGGCGCAAATAACATTGCAGCGCGGCGTCAAGAAAAATCTGATGCAGATGATACCCGAAGTAAGCGATGTGGTGGCGGTTTAAATTACCGCTTGAAAATGACTCATTCGAGAAACGAGCAGAAATAATGCATAAATTGATAAATTTTGATCACGCCGCAGCGACGCAACCCCTGCCAGAAGTTGTCGAAAGCATGAAGCCCTATCTTTCCGAGCTATTCGGAAATCCGTCCAGTATGTATGCCGAAGGGCAGGTGGTGAAAGAGGCTATCGAAAACGCCCGACAGCAGGTGGCAGCGTTAATTGGTTCGTCGCCGGATGAAATTGTATTCACAGCATCGGGCAGCGAATCCAATAATTTTGCATTGAAAGGCGTTGCTTTTGCTAATCGCAAGAAAGGCAATCATATTATTGTTTCAGCAATTGAGCACTTTTCCGTACTCCAGGCGGTAAAATCGCTGCAAAGGCTCGGATATGAAGTAACAGAAATTCCCGTCGATTCAGATGGGCTGGTTGATCCCGATGACGTAAAAAAAGCCATCACCGAAAAAACAACTCTCATTTCGGTGATGCACGCCAATCACGAAATCGGAACCATCGAACCAATCGATAAAATCGGAAAGATTGCCGTTGAACATGATATTTTATTTCATACCGATGCCGTTCAGACGACCGGCACGATACCGGTGAATGTCGGCGCACTCAACGTCGATTTATTGAGTTTTGCCGGCGCACCGTTTTATGGACCCAAAGGCAGCGCAGGATTATTCATTAAAAAAGGCACGCGCATCAATCCGTTAATTGATGGTGGCATACAGGAAGGCGGGCTGCGGGCGGGCACTGAAAATGTCATGGGTATCGTTGGAATGGGCAAGGCTGCCGAATTGGCTGTCAGAGAGCTGCAATCGAGAATGAATCATGTAACATTCTTGCGAGATCGGTTGATCGCCTCGATTGAAAGCCAGATTGACGACGTCCATTTGCATGGTCACCGTGAATTAAGGCTACCCAATAATGTGAATTTCGGTTTTGAATATATCGAAGGGGAATCGATCTTGCTATTCCTGGGGACAAGCAAAATCGTCGCCTCGAGCGGTTCGGCATGCACTTCGAGGGCTCTCAAAGCCTCGCATGTTTTGTTGGCAATCGGTGTTTCACCTGCTGTCGCCAATGGCACGATTCTGTTTACGCCGGGAATCGATAATGCAGCGGAAGACGTCGAGCTTCTTATCGAGAAATTGCCGGCAATCGTTTCGAGACTTCGTTCCATGTCTCCCCTTTACAATAAATGATGCAATTATACCATTGACAAAGTGACATTTATAAATAAACCAACAGGTACCAGACATGTCAGAACCATACAGCGATATCGTGATGGAGCATTTCATGAATCCGCGCAACGTGGGGGAAATCGAAAACGCAGATGGCGTTGGCACGGTAGGAAATCCTGCCTGTGGCGACATCATGAAAATGTTCCTGAAAATTGAAAAAAATATTATTATAGACGCGAAATTTAAGACTTTTGGTTGTGGCGCGGCTATCGCCAGCAGCAGCATGGCAACTGAAATGATAAAAGGCAAAACCATTGAAGAAGCTTTGGAAATTACCAACCAGGCAGTTACACAGGCACTTGGCGGCTTGCCGAAGGTAAAACGCCATTGCTCGGTACTGGCAGAACAAGCGCTTCAGAGCTCCCTGGATGATTATTACAAGAAAAAAGGTGTTGAATCACCAATAAAATTGAAGCCGGAAGATGAGCTTCACGAGGAATAGGTCGGGCGATTGGTTTTTATCACGTCAGCGCGTTTTTGACAAAATGCTTGTCAAGGGCAACACTGGCGAAATATTGCGGGCGAAATCTTACGCTAAGTGCGAAAGCCGAGGAGAAAAAACAATGCAAAATAAGGAAATGCTTACATTGGTTATTTTCAGCGGCGATCTGGATAAGCTGCTGGCGGCATTCATTATCGCCACCGGCGCCGCAGCCTCGGGAATGCAAGTCAATATGTTTTTTACTTTCTGGGGCTTGAAACTGCTGCAACGGGCTGATGCCGGAACAAAGGGATTGAATTGGATGCAAAAATTATTCAGTCTGTTCGTGAAACCAGGATCGGAAAGGCGCCCGATTTCGAAATTGAATATGTTTGGTATGGGTGCAGCTATGATGAAGAAAATCATGAAAAAATCGAAAATGCCGACACTCGGCGAAATGATTTTGACCGCAAAATCGTTGAACGTTAAACTTACAGCATGTTCAACGAGCATGAATATTTTGGGCATCAGCCGGGAGAGCCTGATCCCGGAAGTGGAGCACGTTGCCGGAGTGGCATCTTTCCTGGCAGATTCGCAGCAAAGTCACACAACCCTTTTTATATGAAAAATCGAAATAAGTCAGGGCGAAAGTATACTGCTTTCCCTTTATTTACCAGGCAGTCTTTCGTCGGAGAGTACCAATGAAGGCTGATCAAACAATTGATTGTCTGGGGCTATATTGCCCGATGCCGATCATCAAAACAAGTGAAAAAATCAGGGAAATGTCCACCGGGCAGATCCTGAAAATCGTGGCAGACGACGAAGGGATTGTCGAAGATTTACCAAATTGGTGCAAGATGACCGGGCAGCAATTTTTAAAAATTGAACAGGAAGCGGGGGACTTCATCGCATATATCAAAAAAGCGACTTAAGCGAAATGCCAATCCTCCCTATTTCCCGGGACGAACACTGCCAAAACCGAATTGCTCGAAAGCGGAATGTACGCATGGACAAGCTAAAACAAATGCTGGTCGAAAGTGGGATCAAACCCACCTATCAGCGAATCAAGGTTCTGGAATATTTCCAGCAGAATAACAATCACCCAACGGTGGATATGATTTTTGCTGCCCTTTACCGGAAAGTACCAACGCTATCCAGGACAACCATTTATAATGCGTTGGATGTTTTCAAGAAGCACGGTCTGATCAGCGTTCTGACCATCACCGGCTCTGAACTGCGCTATGAGTACAGGACGAAATCGCACCACCATTTCCTGTGCAGGATTTGCGGCAACATCATCGATATGGATGTCAAATGCCCTTTTCAGGAAAAAAAGAATTCCGAAGGACATCAAATTGAAGAAATTCACGGGTATTTCAAAGGCGTTTGCAAAGAATGCCTGAAAAATATGCCGCAGGAAATTTAATTTTCAACGCTCCTTTCAAGTCATTTTTAGCGATTGAGGTGAGTTTTGAATAAATGCAAAATTCGGTTTGGTGAGCTAATTCGTGCAATGAAAATCTTGCTGCGAATAGTCACACATGGCGCGCAGCTTCAGCTCTGAAAAACGGTTACTCGCTATCGGGCGTGGAGCAGCTTATGTGAGAAACGCTGATAGCCCGGACATAAAATTGAGTCCGTCATCAAAATTAACCAGCCCGTATTTTTCCCCGAGAAGAAATTCGGGCTGAGGCTGATCGGGAGAAGAAAATCCGCCGGATAGGATAGCTTCGACTGACAGTAAATAAACTTGCCATACTTTGTCATTGTTGTACCACTTAACAAGCCGCGAGTTACAGTAAGCGGAAATTTTTGAATATGATAAGTTTTCAAAAATAGATGTCGGTGATTCGCGGCAATCCTTCAACACAGGACGTTTCCATACAGATTTAATGCTACTCTGGCGTGGTCGGAGCAATTTCAGGAGGATGAGTTGAAACGGAACTTGAATGCACTCGCTCACACAGATTACGATGTCATAATTATCGGAGCGGGTATTTATGGCGTCACTCTCGCCTGGGATGCCGTTCTCAGGGGCTTGCATGTCGCATTGATCGATAAAGGGGACTTCGCGTGCGCAACATCATCCAATAGCTTGAAAATCATTCACGGCGGATTGCGCTATTTGCAGCAGTTGGATATCCCTCGGATGCGCGAATCCATCCGCGAACGAATGATATTAATGCGCATCGCACCGCACCTGGTTCATCCCCTGCCCTGCGTCATGCCCACGTATGGCAAATGGATGAATCGCCGGGAAATGCTGGCACTGGCAATGGGTTTAAATGATTTGATCGGATTCGACCGAAATCAATTGAATGATCCTCAAAAATATTTGCCGGCAGGAAAAACGATCTCGCGGCCCGAACTGAAAATAATACTTGGCGAATACAGCTTTGATGGCTTGAACGGCGGCGCGCACTGGTACGATTGCCAATGCTACAATACCGAACGCCTGGCGCTATCGTTCCTCATTTCTGCCGCAAACCTGGGAGCCGATATCGCCAACTACGTCAAGGCAACGGGTTTCATCGTCAAACAAGACAGAATCACCGGGATCACCGTCGCCGATCAGTTGAACCATGAAACCTTTGAAATTCATGGCAAAATCGTCATCAACGCTTCCGGACCCTGGATCGATGATGTGCTGACGCAGTTGCCAGGCGGGGCATCAAGGCGGAAATGGTTCAATTTTTCCACTGCAACGAATCTCGTTCTGAAGCACCAGGTGCTCCCCAATGTGGCATGCGGTCTGCCGAACCGGTTCACTTTCAAAACCAGCAGCGCCGGCACTGGTAAGGCGATCAGGATGCTCTTTTTGGCGCCCTGGCGAAATGTTACTATCGCGGGAACCAACCATCTTCCAGTAGATCGACATCCGGAAGGTTTTCGGGTAACTGAAAGCGAAATCAATCAGTTCATCGAAGCACTGAACGCCGCGTATCCGGCATCTAAAATCACGCGCGATGCGGTTGGTTTTGTGTACAAGGGGATATTGCCCAAAGCGGGGATTCATCGACGAACGGGTGAGGTCATCCTGGAAAAGCATTACAAAATCATCGATCACGCAAAAGTTGATGGCATTACAGGTTTGCTCACGGTTCTCGGTGTCAAATACACGACTGCCCGAAATGTGGCACAAAGCGTGATTGACCTGGTTGCTAAAAAATTGGGCAAAACACGGCCCAAATCGAAAAGCGACATAACCCGCTTGTATGGTGCAGAAATAGACTCGTTTGAGGAATTTCAATTAACAGCACAAAAGCAGCATCAGAATAATTTTGAGCCACAGGTCATCAAGCATCTGGTTTATAATTATGGATCTGCTTATCCCGAAATCCTGAAACTTGCTGCTTCCGAACCGCCGTACGCCGGACGAATCGCAGGTTCCACTGAAGTGCTGAAAGCGGAGATACTCCATGCGGTACGGCAGGAAATGGCAATGAAGTTGAGCGATGTCATTTTAAGACGGACTGACCTGGGTTCAGCAGGATTGCCGGGGGATGCTGCAATCGATGAATGCGCATCAATAATGGCAGATGAATTGAATTGGAGCCTCGCCGGAAAGGCTGAAGAAATCGCTGAAGTGATTCAATTATACCAGGCGGCTTAAGTTAAGTACGGATTCTATTCCCTTATACGAACACCTGCAAGAGAGCGGTTTACAAGAACGGGAATAGATCAAGTTCAATAAGGCTCCGGTGGAGCATCCATTTAAAAGGCATGCAAATTGACAAAAGGGTTATCGTCAGAAAATAAAATGAATCAACCAAAATATACAAATCATCTCATTCATGCAACGAGTCCGTATTTGTTGCAGCACGCGCACAATCCGGTGAATTGGTATCCCTGGGGCGAACAGGCGCTGCAGCTTTCGCGGGCAAACAATCTTCCGATATTTCTCTCAATCGGCTATTCCGCCTGCCATTGGTGCCATGTAATGGAACACGAAACCTTTGAAAATGAAGCAATTGCGCAAATCTTGAATGCGCATTTTGTCAGCATCAAGGTTGATCGCGAGGAGCGACCGGATATTGATGAGATATACATGAATGCTGTTCAAGCGATGACGGGCAGCGGTGGTTGGCCCCTGTCCGTCTGGCTGACACCCGACCTGAAGCCATTTTTCGGAGGAACCTATTTTCCGCCGGAAGATCGCCAGGGACGAACCGGATTCAAACGCATCCTCGAGCAAATACATACACTCTGGCAAAATCAGCCCGAAAGCTTGCTGCGTCAGGGTGAAAAATTGACGGCGCATCTCGAGCAAATCGCGGACATTCCGCAGACCGCACAGAACGCAACTATTGCAGTGTGGCATGAAGCATTTAAGCAAGCGGAACGCCGCTTTGATGAACTCAATGGCGGCTTCGGCTCTGCACCGAAATTTCCGCAAGCTATGGATTTGTCATTTTTGCTTCGATATTATTTTCACACCGGCGAAAAGCGCGCGCTGGAAATAGCCGAAAAATCATTGCAGGCGATGGCTGCCGGTGGTATTTTCGACCATCTTGGCGGCGGATTCCATCGTTACGCTACAGACGCACGCTGGCGGATTCCGCATTTCGAAAAAATGCTTTACGATAACGCCCTGCTGCCTGTGACATTCCTCGAAGCGTTTCAGTTAACGGGAGTATCGCTTTACGCCGATGTAGCCAGAGCGACACTGGATTATGTACTCCGCGAGATGACATCGCCTGAGGGTGGATTCTACTCATCCCAGGATGCGGATAGCGAAGGCGAAGAGGGAAAATTCTATGTCTGGCGAATTGATGAAATTGACCGATTGCTTTCCGAGGACGATGCAAAATTATTTTGCGATGCGTTTGGAATTTCTGCTGAGGGGAATTGGGAAGGCAAAAATATTTTTTATCAGCGACGGCTGCCAGCACAACTCTCAACAGAGTATCATCAACCGGAATCGGTGCTGCAAAATCGCATCGATCACTGCAAACAAACGCTTTTGGCAGCACGCCAACAGCGCACTCCTCCTGCGAAAGATGATAAAATACTGACCGCCTGGAACGGATTCATGATTTCGGCTATGTGTAAGGCTTATCAGGTGCTTGCGGATAATAAATATCTGTTCGCCGCCGAAAAAGCAGTTGCATTTCTGCTGGAAAAAATGTATATTAACGACCAATTGATGCGCTCGCATCGCAGGGGTAAGTGCCAAATAAATGGTTATCTTTCTGATTATGCTTCGCTTTCTGCAGCATTGATTGATTTATATGAATCAACATTTAAATTCTTCTATTTACAAAAAGCCCTTGAAATCAACCAGCTTATGCTTCACAAGTTCTGGGATCACTCGCACCAGGTACTCTACTTCACTGCTTCAGAACAAAACCAATTGCTGCTTCGAACAAGGAATCCGTACGATAACGCAATGCCAGCGGGAAATTCGACTGCACTCATGGTGATGCTCAAGCTTGCCAGATTCACGAATGACGAGCAACTTGAATTCAATGCCAGGAAAATCATAGAGCGTTATTCCGGGCAACTATCAAATTCTCCATTAGCTTTTTCAGCCCTGATAAGCACGCTGGATTTTGCCTGGGACAAATCAAAAGAAATTGTTGTGGTGGGAATCCGAAAGGAATCCCGAATGGGACGAACAACGGGTAATCAAGTGGATTCAAACAATGTGCTTTCGGCAGATGCGATGATCCGCCGCTTCAATCAATTGTATTTGCCCAATAAAATATTGGTATATGCGGATCCTGAATTAACTGATGCGACGATCCTGTCACCGATTCTCAAAGGTAAGTCAATCCGGAACAACAAACCAGGTGTATTGATATGCGAAAATTCTGTTTGCAAGGCACCTCTCACAACTATCGAACAAATAAATGACTTTCATAAATCGCTTCTCGCGGATCAAAGAACGAATTTAACTTAAAGGATACAATCGAATTAAGGAATGGTAAAATGAAAAAAACCGCATTATTCGCATTCAATGGTGAACCGATGTGTTTCGCCCACGTGCTTCTGAACGCAATCGACATGCACGAACACGGAATCGAGGTCAAGATAATCATCGAAGGGACGGCAACCAGGCAAATCAAGGAGCTATCCGATCAATCGAAGCCTTTTGCAAATTTATACGCCAAAGTCAAGCAGCTCGGTCTCATTGACTGCGTCTGCAAAGCCTGCGCTGCCAAGACCGGTTCATTGGATGCTGCGGCTGAGCAACAGCTTAACCTATGCGATGAAATGTCGGATCATCCGAGTATGCGACGTTATGACGCAAGTGGTTATTCAATTATCACATTTTAAATTGAAAACGATCCGGCAATCCGAAATCTAAATGAAGGAGATCAGTGCGATGAGAATTAAAAATACCGTCTTCTCAATCTTACTGGTGATTTTCGTTTCGATTCCATTGCTAATTAATGCGCAAGTTTTAGGATTGTGCGGATCTATCAACGAAAATACACCAAATTCAGCATCGCCAGCAATGGCTGCTGAAAACGCGGCTTCAGGTTGTCGGGTTTTGCGCCCCGGCGACAAAGCCATCAATTTCGAGCTTACAGCCGTCGTCGGTAATGAAATCAAGAACGTAAAATTATCGGATTATAACGGGAAATGGCGAATCGTCTGTTTCTATCCCGCAGATTTCACATTTGTCTGACCAACGGAACTCTCTGCAGTTGCAGGAAGATATAATGAATTGAAAAAACTCAATGCAGAAGTTATTGCAATCAGCACTGACACTCACTTTTCACATTGGATGTGGAAAAAAACGTCACCAACCGTTAAGAATGTCGAATACCCGATAGCTTCTGATCCGAATGGGGCGGTAGCTAAAGCGTATGGTGTCTATCTTGAAGATGCCGGACTGGCGGTCAGAGGGCGCTTTATCATCAACCCCGAAGGCACGGTGGTAGCAGTGGAAATGCTCACACCGCCGGTGGGGCGCAATGTCAATGAACTCATCCGCCAACTCAAAGCGCTCCAGGCGGTCGCCAGCAATCCTGGCAAGGCTGCTCCCGCTGGCTGGGAACCAGGCAAAGAGTTGATAGGCACGGGAGTAGAATTTATCGGCAAATATTAAATGGCTAATTTGATGTTGTCGGATCGTTTTCAATTGTTAATTTCACGCTTCACCTCTCACAATTACTCAGATCGATTGTGAGGGAATTTTGTATGTACCAAACAGGCAATTATTACTTATCCTAATAACCGTGAAACATGAAAGGTAACCTATGACTTCTCAAGCAGCAGAATTAGATGCGCTGAAGCTGGCGCTTAAAATGGAAACCGATGGGTACCATTTTTTTAAAGATGCGAGTGCCAGAACGAAGAATCCATTAGCGAAAGAAACACTCGAATCATTCGCCCGCTGGGAATTGGAGCACATCGAGTACATCAAAAAGATGCATAAAGCGCTCGAAACTTCAGGCACCTGGCTTTCGACGGAAAACCTGTCACAGAAACAGGGCGATGCGTTGTCTGCGATTAAAACAATATTCAAAGAAAAGCACGAAAAGCTGGCTGAAACAGTTAGAGTAAATGTTACCGATCTAGATGCATTCAGATTAGCACGGGACATCGAAGATAAAGCCACGGTGTTTTATCGCGAACGCGCTGACAAGGCAACCGACAAGGCGGCGAAGAAATTTTACCAGTTTATGATCGGACTCGAGCGCGAGCATTACCAGATTCTCGATAACTCCTATCGCTATTTTGAGAATCCGGAGCAATGGAATATCGAAGACGAGGGTTGGATGTTTGACGGCGGTTAATCGTCCCGATGGTTGCGCGACGGCAGTCCCGAATCGACGCAATGATGACACCGGATCGCATCCGATAATGAGTCGGGTATTCAATCGCATTTTACCAGGAAAGCAGAATGCCAGGATCAGGATATCAATCGCTTCAAGACCGGAAAACAAGCCGCGCATTTTCGGCTCAGAAATTATCCGATGAAACGATTTTCACGTTGATGCAGGGAACCCAGCTTACCGCGTCCTGTTACAACCATCAGTCATGGCGTTTTCTGTTTCTGACCGAGCAGGATGCTTTGGAGAAAGCCCACCAGGCGCTCTCCGGTGGCAATGGTTGGGCGAAACGAGCACCATTACTCGTCATCGGCTTTTCCAGGCACGATTTCGATTGTGAATTTGCCGATAGTCGGAAATACTATTTGTTTGATCTGGGCATGGCAACACAAACGCTGCTGCTGGTAGCAACTGAGTTGGATTTAATCGCCCGACCAATGGCAGGTTTTTCGCCGGAAGGCTTACGCGAGGCGTTCGATATTGCCCCTGAATTCGAGATCTATATCGTGATTGCTGTTGGATACCAAGGCAATCTGGAAGATCTCGAAAAACGGTGGCAGATTAAATCAAAAGCATCGAGAACGCGAAATCCATTGCCAAATAATTTTTTTCTAAACAAAATTGAAACGATTAACAAGTGAGGTGCAGCGATGACTAAAGAAAAACTTATCGAATTATTGAATAATGATCTCAAAAAGGAATATGCAGCCGCTATTCAATACATTCAGCATGTCGCAATGATAAAAGGCGCTGCGTACGGAAGCATCAAAAAGGAACTCACAATCCACGCAAATGAAGAAATTCAGCATGCGATGATCCTGGCGGATCAGATCGCTTACCATGGGGGCGTCCCCACGGTCGATGTCGATAAAATTTGGACCCACGACGACACCCTCGAAATGCTGAAACAAGATCTGGCTGGCGAAGAAGACGCCGTGAGTCGCTATTCCAAACGCATCGATCAGGCTGAGGAACTGAAATTATTGGCGCTGGGACAGAAACTGCGTGAAATTTTGATCATGGAGCAGGAACATGCGATGGATTTGCAGGAGGCGCTGGGAATATAACCGTTCGCTCTCTTTTTCAAAGCCGTCATGCGGATAAATCAACCTAACACTGTTCTCGCATAAAGAGGAGTTAAACTTATGAAAGTAAAAGACATTTTAGCGATTAAGGGTTCTGATGTTGTAACGATTAACGAAGATGCAACCATTTACGAGGCATTATCAACATTCGATAGCAACAGGGTGGGTTCTCTGCTGGTTCTGGATGACAAAGCCGGCATCGTCGGTATCGTAGCTCCGAGTGACGTCCTCAGAGCAACTCTCAGGGCATGCGAGAAAATCAAGTCAATAAAAGTCAAAACCATCATGACGCGCGAATTGATCATCGGCGATCCAAATGACGACTTGACTTATGTACGCGCGATTATGACCGAAAATCGCATTCGGCATCTCCCGATCATCGAAAATAAAAAACTCGTGGGTATTGTGTCCATAGGCGATATCGTTAAAACGGAATTGAAAGCCAAAGATGTGGAAAATCGCTACCTCCGAGATTATATCATCAGCAAATATCCGGCTTAGCTGGTTCAGTCGAGCAAACATCCCGGTTTATTAAACACTTAACACAAGGAGCAGAAATCATGAAGAAATACGAATGCACTGTCTGCGGATATATTTATGATCCGAAAAAAGGCGATCCTGACAGCGGGATCGATCCCGGTACCCCGTTTGAGGATATTCCCGATGATTGGGTTTGCCCGGTCTGCGGCGTCGAGAAAAGCCAGTTTGAGCCTGTGGACTAATATCCACACTGTGGTTGATGCCCGCGCATTCGCCATCCGGTTTCATCCTTTTCGATGCATGCTTTAATGCAGGGGAGTTATTTTTGTTGGGAGAGGCTCTGAATGATGCCTTGACAGGCATCATTTCAATATAATAGCTCCCCTGCCATTTAGAGCCTGAAGAAAATTCCATGTTTTAATCCTGAGCGGATTCGAAGTGTGGTACCTCCCTGTTTTAGCTTCACGCTTCGACTCAGTTCACGACGAAGATACGAGTTTTCGTTCTGACTTTGATCAGGTGCATCCCAAGGGAAAAGTGATGCCGCATTATTTCGCCGGTTGTTTTCTTCAATTTCATCCCGGGATGGCACCAAATACAGGCTCGGAAATTTATCCACAAATTACGTTTGGATACCTTTAGGAGTTGGGATTAAATAACTTGGACATTTTGCTTAAAAAATAATATTGATAAATAGAAACTTAAGAAATTTTAATGGGTAATTTATTTTATCCCACCTCCTTAATTCGGCTGTTACACTTTTTGCGAATTGAAAAACAGGATTCGACATGCAAATAAATAATTTGACACTGATCATCGGGGGAGATGCGGGACAGGGCGTGGAATCCAGCGGGGCAGGCTTTTGTAAAGCGCTTTCACGCGCTGGTTTGCACGTCACCAGCATCCAGGACCATCGTTCAAGAATTCGAGGCGGGCACAATTTTTACCTCATTAAAACATCGGACAAGCCCATAACCAGTTGGTCAGAACCAGTTCACCTGCTGGTTGCTTTGACCGCAGAATCTATTGAAATCCACCGTGACAAGATGGTTCCCGGAAGCGCGGTAATTTTCGATAGCGAGACCACGATCAACACCACTGAATTGGAAAAACTGTCCATCAATCCGGTTTCGGTTCCACTGAATCAAATCGCCAAAGATGTGGGTGGCAGCAGTGTCATGGCGAATACGGCTGCGCTTGGTGCAGTTGCCGGACTGACTCAATTTCCCCTGAAAACCATTCACAACGTGATTGAGGAAAATTTCAGGAAAAAAGGCGCAAATGTTGTCGAATCGAATCGGCAGGTCTCTCAGGCGGCGTATGATTATGTACGTCAAAATTACACGTTTTCTTATCAGTGGCAGCTTAACCCGATTGATGCTCCTGAGCGGATGGTGATGAACGGCAATGATGGCATCGCCCTGGGCGCATTATGTGCAGGCTGCAACTTCATCTCTGCCTACCCGATGACACCTGCGACATCAATTTTTCTATGGCTCACCGCGCGCGCTGAAGAATTTGCGATTGTGAGCAAACAGACCGAGGACGAAATCTCAGCAATAAATATGGGCATCGGGGCAGCGCATGCCGGCGCCCGAGTAATCGTGCCCACCTCCGGTGGCGGATTCTCTTTGATGGTCGAAGCACTCGGGATGGCGGGCATCATGGAAATACCAATCGTTATCGCCCTCGTTCAGCGAACCGGTCCCTCCACCGGCTTTGCTACCCGCACGGAACAATCGGATTTGCTCTTCGCAATTCATGCGTCCCAGGGAGAGTTTCCTCGCATCGTCATCGCTCCCGGCACAATCGAGCAGTGCTTCGAAGAAACCGGACGCGCATTTAATCTGGCTGACAAATACCAACTCCCGGTGATCATCATCAGCGACGCTACCCTGGCATCTTCCAGCCGCACACTGGAAAAATCTGCCATCAATCTGAGCGCCAACCCAATTGATCGCGGAAAGCTTTTAACCGATGAGCAATTGTATCACCTGTCAGGGGAATACAAACGATACGCTTTCGCGGAATCAGGAATTTCAGACCGCGCCCTGCCGGGGCATCCCAAAGCCATTTTTGCTACTACAAGCGATGAACACGATGAATTGGGGCACATCACCGAAGATGCCCAAAATCGAATCCGAATGCAATCAAAACGAATGCAAAAATTGGATACTGCCTTGACGGACATGAAGCCCCCTTTGCGCTATGGACCGGAAAAAGCAGACATAACGTTCGTATGCTGGGGCGCCACGCTTGCCCCGGTGCTGGAAGCCATGAATCGTCTGAATCAAAATAATAAGAATACAGCCAACACATTGCAGTTCATTGACTTATGGCCCCTTCCCGTGACCAAAGTGCAACCCTATCTGGAGCAAGCCGGAAAACTCATCGCGGTCGAGGCGAATTACACCGGGCAACTTGCCATGCTGATCCGCATGTGCACCGGTGTGGCGGTCGCAGGCAAAATTACAAAATTCGATGGCAGACCCATATCACCGGAATATATCCTGAGCAATCTGAAGGAGGTGCGCTGATGTCTGAAGTAAAAGATTTTTTGAGTCCTGTCAAGCCAACCTGGTGTCCCGGATGCGGCAATTACGGAATATGGAATGCCTTGAAAGCCGCACTCGCAAATCAGAATATCGAACCGCATGACGTGCACATCGTTTCTGGTATCGGCTGCGGCAGCAAATTGCCCGATTACACCCGTGCCAATGGATTAAATACCTTGCATGGTCGGGCATTGCCGGTTGCGACTGGCGTCAAGCTGGCGAATCACGCGCTCAAGGTAGTGTTGACTCATGGTGATGGCAGCGGTTACAGCATGGGAGGCAATCATTTCATCCATTCAATGCGCCGAAATCTGGATATGGTGGATATTTATCAAAATAATAAGGTTTACGGTCTCACAAAAGGGCAATACTCACCGACGAGTGACAGGGGTTATCTCTCGAAAACATCGCTCAGAGGCTCGATTGAGGAAAGCATCAATCCGATTGCGATTGCAATTTGCAGCGGCGCAACCTTTGTTTCCAGAGGCTTTGCCGGCGAAATTAAGCATCTCACGTGGCTCATCGAGCAGGCGCTGCAGCACCGGGGGTTCAGCCTGGTGGACGTTTTCCAACCCTGCGTGAGCTTCAATCGAATCAATACGTACGAGTGGTATTCGAAACGCGTCTACAAGCTTGAAGACGAGACCGGATATGATCTCACGAATCGCACGCTCGCGTTCGAAAAAGCCTTTGAATGGGGAGATCGAATTCCAATCGGCATCTTTTACCAGGTGAAAGGAAAACCAGCTTATGAAGATCAGTTGCCCGTGCTGAATGCCGGTCCGCTGGTGAAGCAAGACCTGCGTACCAATGTGCCGGAAAGCATTAAAAATATATTTGTATAGGGAATTGAGTTCTGCAAAATATGGTTAGCGTCCATCCGAAAAGCTTTGATGATTGAAAATCAGCACAGAATCAAAAAGCACCAAACCTGGTCTGATTCCCCTCTCCCGTCATTCAGAGAAGGGGAGAAAATCGTCCTGATGACCAGTCACAATCATGGCTGAATCGCAAACATTGAACGTCGACATTAATCGTTACTAATTTCATAAATTACAGCATTGCCTCGAACGGCACTGCTATTTGAAAACCACCTATTCGGCAAATCGCTTCTAATTTTATAAAGGAAGGGAAGAAATTATGTTAAAACCAGGTGATAAAGCACCGGATTTCACGCTTGCATCCGATGAAGGCAAACAGATTTCATTGTCAGACTACGCCGGAAAATCGGACGTGGTCCTTTATTTTTATCCCAAAGACAATACCAGCGGCTGCACCGCTGAAGCATGTTCATTCCGGGATAATTTCGAAGAAATCACCACCAGAAATGCCAAAATATTAGGAATCAGTCCCGATAGCATCAAATCGCATCAGAATTTCATTCGCAAACATGACTTGAATTTCACGCTGTTAAGCGATCCGGATCACAAGGTTGCAGAGGTTTACGGCGCCTGGGGTGAAAAGAAAATGTACGGCAAATCCTACCAGGGCATCTTGCGAACAACATTCGTCATCGGCAAAGATGGCTTGATTAAGCATGTTTTCGAAAAAGTAAAAGTTGATGGTCACGTTGAACAGGTGCTGGAAATTCTATAGCGTTTAGCTTCGAGTAACGTCTGAATTTTAAAGCGACCTTGCACTTTACTCATTTGGGATTATAATGCGCCTGCCATGTCTTTCAGGATGAATCGTTTTTGTTATGTAATAAAATATGAATTTTTAATCTGTTACATAGAAATACTAAGATGCTTCCAATATCGCAAACAGCCTGGCATGGTATACAAAGTAGCCCAAAATCAGTATAACAACAGGAGTATTTAATGTATGAATTTGAAATTAAAAACCGGATTCCGATTCTGTTCGCATTGAGCACATGCCCGCGATGCCGCCGGATGAAAGAATTTTTAAAAATGAATAAAATACATGCAAAAATAATCGATTACGATTTATTATCCCGGGAAGATAAAAGAGAGCACTTAATCTTTCTCCAGCCAATCAATCCGAGATTATCATTTCCGACGCTCATCGTTGGCGATCTTGTGGTCATTGGAGAAGACTACGACGGCGTAAAGGAGGTGTTGAATTTATGATCTCAATTGAAACCTATTATGAAAATCTTAAAAAATTCGCACCCACAAAGGGATTGATTCTCAATCCGGATATGGACATTGTCAAGCCATTGTTGGCGGGACTGCTAACAAATGGTGAGAGATACGGTTACCGTAGCTGTCCCTGCCGCCCCGCAACCGGCGAGATTAAAAAAGACCGCGATATCGTGTGCCCCTGCGATTATGCCAAACCCGACATCGAGGAATACGGCGCATGCTATTGCTGGCTCTTTGTTTCCCCGGAATGGATTGATAAAAAAGTTCCGCACATACAAATACCGGAACGTCGACCGCCGGAAAAAATTTTAGACATTTGAAACGGACTAAAAGAAGGAGTGCCAAAGCTTGCTTTGGCAAAACAAACCCTGTCAACTTTCCGGTAGTTTTAATTCACCCGAATTTTCTCTGGCAACTTCAACTTCCTGTAATTCATAGCAATAAACCAGAGTTTGATTCCAAACGATAATCTATCATGAAACACGCGAATTCATTCGGTGCACGCGGGGGATTAATCGTAGGCGATGTTCAGCCTGTCATTTTCAATTTGAATATACTGGCAAAACAACTCGGCGTGGACATCGACCGATTGCCATTTTCTATCAAGGTTTTGCTGGAATCGCTGCTCCGAAATGAGGATGGCGAACTCATTACAGCCGACGATATCGAGACACTTGCCCGGTGGAATCCGGCACACATCACACCCAAAGAATTGCCTTTTAAACCTTCGCGGGTGGTAATGCAGGATTTCACGGGCGTCCCCGCTGTGGTCGACCTGGCTGCATTGCGCTCAACCGCGGTTCGTCTGGGGGGTAATCCTCGCAAAATTAATCCCCAAATCCCGGTTGTTCTGGTGATCGATCATTCGGTGCAGGTAGATCGCTTCGCATCAAAAAACGCCCTCGACTATAATTCTGAGCGTGAATTCGAGCGCAATCGCGAGCGATATGAATTTCTGAAATGGGCTGCGAATACGTTTGATAATTTCAGGGTGGTGCCGCCGGCAACGGGTATCGTGCACCAGGTGAATCTTGAATACCTGGCTTCGGTTGTACAGCAAACAGCCACGGAAACAGGTGAAATCATCGCCTATCCCGATTCGCTCGTGGGAACCGATTCTCATACAACCATGATCAACGGCATTGGCGTGATTGGCTGGGGCGTCGGCGGAATCGAAGCCGAAGCAGCCATGCTCGGACAGCCCATTTACATGCTCACGCCGGAAGTGATCGGATTCAAACTCACCGGCGAAATGCCCGAAGCTGCCACTGCGACCGATCTGGTACTGACGATCACTCAAATACTGCGAGAGAAAGGCGTCGTGGGAAAATTTGTTGAATTTTGCGGACCCGGCTTGAATCGCCTGACGCTGCCGGATCGCGCAACCATCGCCAATATGGCGCCCGAATACGGCGCCACAATGGGCTTTTTTCCGGTCGACTCGGAAACGCTGAACTACCTGCGGCAAACAGGTCGATCTGAAGAACAAATCAAATTGGTGGAAATTTATACACAGGAACAGGGCTTGTTTCGCACCGCCCAGTCGCCAATTCCCCGGTTCACTGACCTGCTCGAACTGGATATGTCAACGGTCGAACCAACCCTCGCCGGACCCAGGCGCCCCCAGGATCGCGTTCCATTGAAACACATTAAAGAGAGCTGGCGACGCGCTTTGACGACTCCGCCTTCTCAGCGGGGATTCGGATTGTCCGAGTCTGATCTTGAAAAGGCTGTCACGGTGTCCAAAAACGCGACCAGCGATGTCGCTTTCGAATTGAAAAACGGCTCGGTCGTAATCGCGGCGATCACATCCTGTACCAATACCTCGAATCCGGCGGTCATGATTGCTGCCGGTTTGCTAGCTAAAAAAGCAGTTGAATTAGGATTGACCCGCAAACCCTGGGTTAAAACATCCCTGGCTCCCGGTTCTACAGTGGTCACACGATATCTGAGGGAGAGCGGGCTGATGCCCTACCTCGAGGCGTTGGGATTTCACACTGTGGGCTATGGTTGCACAACCTGCATCGGCAACTCGGGTTCGCTGCCGCCGCAGATTTCCTCGGCTATCAATGCCAACAAATTACTGGGCGTGGCGGTTTTATCGGGCAACCGGAATTTCGAAGGAAGAATATCACCGGATGTGCAGGCAAACTATCTGGCATCTCCCCCACTCGTTGTGGCGTACGCACTCGCCGGAACCATTGATATCGATCTGTTGAATGAACCGCTCGCAACCGATCCCAACGGACAATCGGTGTACTTGCGCGACATCCTGCCAACAAAAACGGCAATCCAGGCTGTGATCGACCAATTTGTAAATGCAAATTTATTCACGGAACAATATAAATATGTATGGACGGGAAATTCAACCTGGAATACTATTCCTGTTCCGACGGGTGAGCGCTTTCGCTGGAATCCGGAAAGCTCTTACATTCAACAGCCGCCTTTCTTCGAGGATTTGACACTCGTTGCACCGGAACCAGGCGATATCCGGAACGCAAACGTGCTGGCATGGCTGCCGGATTCAACCACGACCGATCATATTTCACCGGCTGGCGCTATTGCGCCGGATTCACCTGCCGGGCGTTACCTCATCGAAAAAAATGTCCAGCCAGCCGATTTCAATTCCTATGGCAGTCGCCGCGGAAATCACGAGGTGATGATGCGCGGAACCCTGGCGAATATTCGGATCAAAAATCGACTGCTTCCGGGCGTCGAGGGCGGTTACACCCGATTTCACCCCACGGGCGAACAGGTGGCAATCTGGGACGCTGCCTCAAAATACATGGAAGCCGGAATTCCGCTGATCATTCTCGCCGGCAAAGAATATGGCACAGGCTCTTCACGCGACTGGGCTGCCAAAGGCGTATTTCTGCAAGGCGTCAAAGCGATTCTTGCCGAAAGCTACGAACGGATTCACAGATCGAATCTGGTGGGAATTGGCGTGCTTCCGCTGCAATTCAAACCGGGCAGTTCTGCGGACTCTCTCGGTTTGACCGGCACAGAAACTTACACCATTTTAAATAGTCAGCACGCGCTGCAACCCGGCAGCGAATTGACGGTGCAGGTAACAAATGAGCAAACCGGAAACACATTCGAGTTTCCGGTTGATTGCCGATTGGAAACTGAGAAGGAAGCAGAATACTTCCGGCATGGCGGTATTTTAAATGCAATTCTGCGAGATCAACTTCGGAAATAATTCAGGCGGAGCAACTTGATGAAAAATCAAAACCCGAACCAAACCGATTTTATTTCAACCGATACACTGGATCGTAAATGGATCGATGTCAATATTCCCTGCAAAGCAGCCTGCCCCATTATGACTGATATACCGGGCTATATTCAGGCGATCATGGAAGAGGATTACGAAACCGCTTACCAGATCAATCGGATGGATAATGTCCTGCCCGGCGTGCTTGGGCGCGTTTGTGACCGCCCCTGTGAAGCTGTGTGCCGGCATGGCAGGGATGGATTGGGCGATCCGGTTTCCATCTGCTTCCTGAAACGATCTGCCGCGGATTTCGGGATGACACCGCCTCAACTCTCTTTCAAATCCAATGGCAAAGCCGTATGCATTATAGGCGCTGGTCCAGCCGGATTAACTGCGGCGAACGATCTCGCTCTAAGAGGCTACAGCGTCATGATTCTCGAGCAATTCGATGAGCCGGGCGGAATGCTGCGTTACGGCATTCCGCAGTTCCGGCTTCCTTATTCGGTGGTTGCGAATGACGTTGCGTCGATTCTGCAGCTCGGTGTCACCCTTCGAACCAATCAGCGCGTCCCGGATGAACGTGGGATTCAGAAATTAGCCACTCAATTTGATGCTGTCATTCTCGCCGGCGGCTGCATGCTCCCAAAAAAAATAAAATTATCGGGAATCGACAGCAAGGGATTTTATTGGGGACTGGATTTCATGATGGCTGCGAACCAGGAGACGCTGTCAACCAGTTTCAAAAAGGTAGTCGTCATCGGCGGCGGATTTACTTCTGTTGATTGCGCGCGGATGGCGCATCGCCTGGGCGCCGAACAGGTCATCATGGCGTACCGCCGAATTAAAGATGATATGTATATTGGCAAACACGAATTGGAAGCGATGGAAGCCGAAGGCATCGAATTCGCATTTTTGGTATCGCCCGAAGATTTGGTTATCCGAGACGGCAGCGTGACAGGCGTCAAGTTTATCCGAAACAGCATCGAAAAAGATCGCTCGCTGAAACCAATTCCGGATTCTGAATTCATCATGGAAGCCGATGCAGCGATTTTCGCAATTGGGCAGGGCGCAGAAAGCGACCTGCCGGGAACAGAGGAAACCCGGCATCCCGATAATTTTTTCATTGCCGGCGATTTCCGGAATGGTGCCTCGACCGTGATTGAAGCCGCCGCCCACGGACGCCACATCGCGCGCAATGTCCATCAATTTCTTTCCGGAATTGAAGGCTACCAGGATTTGGTCCATATTCGGGAAATCCCGCAAACCGGTCGCGAGCGCGATTATGATTTCATTCCCCGGCAGCCGATGGATGAAATTCCGTTGATCGAGCGCCGGGAGAAAACCAGGGAAGTCGAAATCGGCTTTTCGCGAGAGAAGGCATTAATCGAAGCCCGGCGCTGCTATCTCTGCCATTACAATTTCCAAATCGACATCGACCGCTGCATCTATTGCCTTGCGTGTATCGATGTAATGCCGGTGAACTGCATCAAAATGGCAAAAGGATTTCAAATTTCACCAGGTGGAGATTTGCACTACCTTGAAACGCACCTCTGGAGCGAGGTGCAGGCGATTGTGATTGATAATGATAACTGCATTCGTTGCGGCAATTGCGTACGTGCCTGCCCGGTTGAGTGCATCTCCATATCAAAATATAGTCTGGAAGTGGCTGAGCAACCAATGATGGCAACAAAGGAGTGATTTTCAATGAAATACGTTATTATCGGTGCCGGGATTGCGGGCGTTACAGCAGCCAAAAATATTAAACAGATTGAATCCGGTGCAGACGTGGTTGTCATTGGGGAAGAATCCCATTTCCCATATAATCGCTTTCTTTTAACCGAATACCTGAGCGGGGCGATTCACGAGGACGCATTATTTTATCTGCCGCCGGATTTTTTCAGAATGAAAAATATCCAGTTTCGAAAAGGGCAGCGCGTCAAATCCATCTCAACAACTGAAAAAACTGTCAAGCTGGCGCACAACGAGGTAATGCCCTATGACCGGCTCCTCATTGCTACCGGTGGCTCTCCTGCGCTGGGACCTGTTTTGCGACGCTTCGAACGCCATATCCAGCGCTATTATTCATTGACCGATATCCTCGTTCTTAAGGATAAATTGAAATCTATCGCGCACTGTGTCGTTTCCGGCAGCGGCTTGAGCACACTGGATCTGCTCTGCGGATTGTGCAACCTGGGAAAACGCATCACCTATATCACCCGCAGCGAAAAAGCGAAATTTCCGGTGATAAAAAGCCAATTCGATGGTACATTGCATGAATTCCTGCAAAATAAAGGCATTGAGATCCTGTCGAAAGACCAGATAGTTGAAATCGAAAAAGCGGGTGGGCGTTATCGCGTTGCCACGTTGAACCAAAACGAAATTGTGACAGATATTGTTTTCGGGTCCGACTACTATCAACCCGAGCTCTCCTGCATCGCAGACACACCGATTGAAAAAAAGCTGGGCATCCTGGTCGATCAGCATCTCAAAACATCGGTATCCGACATCTATGCTGCCGGCGATTGCGTTGAAATTTATCACCCGGTGCTCAAAAATTACTGGATCAATTTCGGCTGGCCCAATGCGATCGCCCAGGGTGAAATTGCCGGCAAAAACATGGCGGGCGAGGATAAGGTGTATAGCATTCGGGAAACATTGGTGTTTAATTTGATGGGGAAAGCCCTGAAAGCACGCTGGTGGGAATAAGCGCGCATCGCAGTCAGGATTCGGTTACAACTATAATTTGATTAATTTTAGCTGCCTATAAATTAATATCAACCTTGATATTTGAAGATTTACGTACGGGACTTCGGAAATTCAAGTGCATATCGGAAGAGCCGTTTATCAGGATTTTTCCGCGCAAAGCGTTTCAAATAGCGCTACTTGCACAATGTAATTACACCACTGCTTGAGCAGACTTCAAAAGCATGAGACCGGATTATGAAAGTTGCTGAATTGACAATTCGATTTTGCGGAATTGCCGGAGACGGGGTCGTGACATCAGGACGCATTCTCGCCAATGTGTGTTCCGATTTCGGATTGAATGCCATGGTCAATGATATTTACAGTGCAGAAATTCGAGGGCTGGGTAAAAGCACCACCAGTGTACGCTTCTCCACCAGGAAAGTACTGAGCATGGGCGACGGGATCGACATGCTGGTTGGCATGGCGGATAGGGAATCGATCTCTGAATTAAATGACGTAAAGCCCGAATGCTGCGTTATTTATGATAACAGCACGCCGGGCGACATTAAAACAGAAGACAGCCTGGCAGCGCACATCCCGCCGGAACTGCATGGGTATGGCGTGCCCCTGAAGTGGTTGGCGAATCAGGCATCGGGATCGAACACCGGCAGAAATCTCGTGGCAATGGGCGCACTGTGTTACCTTTATTCCTTGCCGGAAACCTATTTTATCAATCACATAAAAAAGCTGTTCGGACGCAAAGGCGAGCGTATCGTTGAAGTCAATGTTAAAGCGTTCCAATTGGGATTTGTATATTGCGAAGAAAATTACCCGCTGCGACACGAATTTGAGGCGCCACCAAAACCGGTGAAACAAAACCTGATCGGCGGAAACGAAGCTGTTTGCAAAGGCGCGATTGATTGGGGATTGAAATTTTTCGCCGGCTACCCAATCACGCCGGCGACAAAAATTATGGAAATTGCTGCCAAAGAGCTGCCGAAACGGAATGGCTGGACGATCCAGGTTGAAGATGAAATTGCGGCTATTTCGGCGGTGGTCGGCGCCGGATTCGCGGGAAAGCGCGCAATGACAGCCACGGCAGGTCCCGGTTTGTCGCTCATGAGCGAAATGATCAACCTGGCGGTCATGGCAGAAATCCCGGCAGTGATTGTAAATGTACAGCGCGGCGGCCCGTCAACCGGTTTGCCCACCAAAGTGGAACAGAGTGATTTGAATATCGCGCTCTATGGTGGCGCGGGCGATTCGCCGCGGGTGGTGATTGCCCCATCAGATTCGGAAGAATGTTACCGCAGTATACAACTCGCGCTTGATCTCGCGGAAAAATACCAGACGCCCGTGATTCTCCTCAGCGACCTGTTTCTCGGACAACGCATCGAAACGGTCGCTCTTGAAGAAAACATCGATACCGAGCGATGCACCCGGAAAAAACCCTTCGCGGATCACTTGAAAGACTATGTGCGCTATCAACTCACCGATGATGGCATTTCGCCGCTCATTGTTCCCGGAGAACCGGGTGCTTTTTATACGGTAACCGGTCTGGAACATACGACGAAGGGTACTCCAAACTATGAATCGGAAGTACATCAGAGGATGACCGAAAAGCGCTTCAGGAAGTTCGAAGCGATGCAGAAGGAGCTGCCTCCTGCTGAAGTTTTGGGCGACGCCGAGGCAAAAATCGGATTGGTGAGTTGGGGTTCGACTGTCGGCGCTATTTTGGAGGGCATGGAAATCGCCAGAAAACAAGGGGTAAAATCCAGGCTCATTAAATCGATGATGATCAATCCACAACATGAGGCATCATTCCGGGAATTTTTCAATACTTGCGAAGCGATCATCGTTCCCGAAATGAATTTTCAGGGGCAATATGCTGCCCTGCTGAAATCGCGCTACGGCATTCAGCCCATTGAAATGCAGGTACCGGCAGTGAATCCGGTGAGCCCCGGGAAAATCGCGAACAAAATTGCGGAGGTTGCGCATGCGAAACGCCTATAGCAAACGTTCGGTCATTGACGGGATCAACAGCGCCAAAACCTCTGGCACGCAAGTCTGGCGCGACAACCTGCCCACCTGGTGCCCCGGCTGCGGTCATTTCGCAGCGCTGCACGGTTTGTATGAATCGCTCAATATTTTGAAAGTTTCGCCCAAAGATACCGTTCTCGTTTCGGGCATCGGATGCTCAGGCAGATTTCCATTCTTCAGCAAAGGCTTTGGATTACACGCGCTGCACGGCAGAGCGATTCCGGTTGCCACCGGCGTCAAAATCGCAAATCCGGAGCTTTGCGTGGTGGTCGTTGGTGGTGATGGCGACGGCGTTGGCATCGGCGGGGGGCATTTCCCGCATGCCGCTAGGAATAATCTCGATTTAACCTATATTTTACTCGACAACAGCATCTACGGCTTGACCAAAGGTCAGATTTCCCCAACCTCGCCGGTGGGCATGGTGAGCGCAACCTCGCCTTACGGAAATATCGCGCATCCGCTGAATCCGACAACGCTGGCTCTGGCGTATGGTGCCACGTTCGTCGCCAGAGTCTTTTCGCGCGAACGACAATTCGTCTCAGAAATCGTCACTCAGGCAATTCGGCACCAAGGATTTTCAATGGTGCATGTACTTTCGCCTTGCGTGGAATTCAACAAGCAAATTACGTACACAAGCTGGCAGGAAACGGTGGCCCGTTTGCCGGATGATTATCATCCCGATGATCGGAACGATGCCATGAAGCTGGCGGAAAGCAAGCACCCGATTCATCTGGGCGTGTTCTTTGAAAGCAACATCCCGACGTTCGAAGAAGAAATGAAACGAATCCAGCAGAAAGCTCGACAGGGCTGATGCGGCAACCGAGTTGACAGGAAAATAGTCAGATCGAGCTGTTTGCGATGGATTGATTAAAGAAGGCGTCATAACAAATACGTTTTTTCCCGAAATCAGATAAACCGCTAACAAAGGAGAGGCGCAATATGTCTAAGCAAAAAAAGGACGTAGCAGAGATCCTGAAAACGGCAATAGAAATCGAAAATAATGGATTGATCACCTTTTTAAAATTCGCGCGTCAAACAAAGGATGAAACCGGCAAAAATATATTCATCCAATTGGCAATTGATGAACATCAGCATCGCTTGATCCTGGAAAAGCAGTTGAACCAGTTGCTCGAGGGAAAGATATGGCAATCCATAAAAATACCGCAGTCGGAAATTGAACGCATTGCCCCGACACTCAGCGAGAGGCTCCGGAAAACGAAGGGCGAATCCGGTTCAAAAGAAGTGGATGCGCTGAATACTGCATTGGATTTGGAGCGCAAAGCCGCCCAGTTTTTTCGCGACAAGGCAGAAGCGGTGGATGACACACAAGCCAAAGCACTATTCCTGAGATTAGCCGAATGGGAGGATTCGCATTACAATATCATTCAAGCAGAGCTGGATGCGATCAACAACACAGGATTCTGGTTCGGGATCCCAGAATTTCAGATGGATGGTAAATTCTAAAATCGTTGTAATCATTTAGCGCACGAAATACACGGAATTGCACGAAAAAAACGCAGTCCGGGTTGAGCAGTTCAACGTTCACAGTTCCCGGTTGATGAATCCCGGGACACCATGAGGAGCCTTTAAAAAACACTTGAAATTGCCGGTTTAATGCTTGCAAATTATCAAATCATAAAAGAAAGCAAATAAGGAGCATCGGAATGGATCACAAAGAGATCGGACTTTTGGAAGCAATCGAAATTGCGATGGAAGCAGAATTGAAAGCGCATCAATTTTATCGGGATGCCATAGCTAAAATCACCAACGCGCGAGGCAAAAATTTGCTGCAACAACTCGCCGACTTCGAACATAACCATTACGATAAATTAACCGACTTGAAAAAATCACTGGCGAAACAAGGCAAATTTATCGAATATGAAGGCACGCAATTCAAGCCTTATAAAAGCGCGGTTCCGGCTGAAGTTGCGGGCAAAATTGAACCTGATAAAGAGAATGTGCTCAATATCTTGAGCCTCGCCATCGAAGCTGAAACAAAGGCTGCGGCTAATTATCAAAAGCTGGCGCAGGAAACAGCCGATCCGCTGGGAAAGGATATGTTCAAAAAACTCTCTGAAGAAGAAACCCTGCACCGGCGCATTTTAAGCGATGAATTTTACCAGTTGAGTAATCGCGGTGAAATCTGGTTCTGGGGCGACTAGCGATTCATCTGAGTGGCGAACGTGGCAATAAAATCTTTAATTTCGCTGCGGCTTATTCCTGTTTTAAAAGATTGGGAATTCTCTCCGTTGCTTTGGATTGACCGCAAGTTTTCACAAGAAGGCAACGATCTGATCGCGCTCGCTACCGAATACACGATATTATCCCTGACCGGGGAGCAACTCTGTTTATCCGCTCAGCGCACAGCGAATTTCGCTATCAACAAAAAACCGAATGGAGAATGTAGCTCATGGGACAATCACTAACGATACAAGAAGCGCTTAAAGTGGCGATTAACGCCGAAATCAACGCGTACAATTTATACATGAATACACGGGACAAGGTCTCGAATGCCGGCACGAAAACCATGCTGAAAGAGCTGGCTGATCAGGAGTTGGGACATCGGAAGCTGCTGGAAAACGTGCTCGCAAAAGAGAACTATGAGGTGCTTGGCAGGAGTATTCCTCAGCAGAGCCAGGGCATCTCGGATTTTCTGGTAGTCTCAGAATTGCAGAAAGATGCCAGCCCGCAAGATGTGATAATTTTTGCGATGAATGAAGAACAGAAAGCCTTTAGATTCTACAGCGATTTGCAGGCGTACTTCAAAGGCTCCCAGTTGGAAACACTTTTCAGCAACCTTGCAGGGGAAGAACAGCAGCACAAACTCAAGCTCGAGAAAGAATATGAAGAGCACTTCATGAAGGAAAATTAGCATGCGAATCCAACCTGGCAGGGTGACGGTTTGGTGGCAGGCATTCCGCTATCATTTTGTTCCGCCGAGTTTTCTTCCCGCAATCCTCGGGAGTGTCATCGCCTGGGCGCTGACCGGAACATTTCATTTGTGGTTTTTCATCGCGACCGCAATCGGTGTTACGCTCAATCATATCGCGCTCAACATGACCGACGACTATTTCGATTACAAGAACTCGGTTGACCGGGCAAAAAATCGGGAGAAAAATCCATACTCCGGCGGCAGCGGTACGCTGACCAGCGGATTAATCGCCCCCGCTCAGATGGCACTGGCATTCAAAGTCGGGTACACGCTCACGATCCTGATCGGTCTTTTTCTCAGCGCCGTGCGCGGCTTCCCGGTGCTGGCAATCGGCATCTTCGGAATGGGATCGGCTTATTATTACACGGCTCCCCCAATCAGGTACGGCTATCGCGGATGGGGCGAACTATCGCAACTGATCAATTTTAGCCTGACCATTGGTATGGGAGCGTTCTGGGTTCAAAGCCAGACGTTTGCCGCGGAACCCTGCCTGGCATTGCTTCCGCTGGGCTTCATGATGTTCGCGATGATCACTATCAATGAAATCCCGGATGAAACGGATGATCGGGAAGGGGGCAAAAGGACACTGGTGGTCATACTCGGCGCTGAGAAAGCGATATGGCTTTATGGATTGAGCATGTTGCTGGCATACCTCACCATCATTTTCTCAGCGGCGCTAAAAATGACCAGTGTCTGGACGCTGGCAGGCGCGTTTACCTTGCCATGGTTCATTAAAACGTTTCTCCTGCTGCGACGCTTTTATCGAAATCCACGAAAAATGGCGCCGGCAAATTTGCTCACGATACGAATTCATAACACGACCGGGCTGCTCCTGATCGTCGCTTACCTGGTTCAGGGAGCAATGAAAGCGGCGGGCATTTACAAGATGGTGCTTCCGATGGTGTTTTTGGCAATATTGTATATCCCGGCGGCGCTGCCTGTTTTTTTTACAAAAAACAAATCCGGCGGAAATGCGGAATATGAGATCGCCTCTCACGACAGGCATCCGGATCACGTACATGCTCCGCAAATCAAGTCAGTCGAAGGGAGATAATCTGAGATATTAATCAAATAATAAATTGGGAAGGGAAAAATCTTGGAAATTACGAACGACCAATTATCCAAAAATAATGGCAAGGACGGAAATGCGGCGTACGTTGCTGTCAATGCCAAGGTGTACGATGTTACAGAAAGCCGCCTGTGGAAAAACGGCGTGCACATGAACCGGCATCAGGCAGGTGAGGACTTGAGCGCAGCGCTTTCGGCGGCTCCCCATGGTGCGGAAGTCCTCAACAAGTTTTCTCAGCCAGGTACGCTGAAACCGGATGAAATGCCTGAATCATCACCCGTTCCCGGGTGGCTGATGAAGTTATTGGATGCTTACCCGTTTTTCAAACGCCATCCCCATCCGATGGTGGTGCATTTTCCCATGGCATTTTTTATCACCGCGCCGCTTTTTCTATTCTGGTATTATGTCATCGATCCGGCTCAATCCCTGCTGGACGCCGTTTTGTATATGCACATCCTGGGAACACTGGCGCTGCCGGTGGCACTCTTAACCGGTTGGCTCTCCTGGCTGGTAAATTACCTGGGCAAAGCCAATTCAAAAATTACGCAGAAAATCATCCTGTCCATATTTGTGTTGATTGCGGACATCATCGTGCTGATTTCTCTGCTCAGCAATCCGGCTGTTTTGACAGATCCGGGCGGCATTCAACTAGCGATTCCGATTTTAATTTTTTCATATTTGCCGGTGGTCTCGATCATCGGGGCGCTTGGCGGTTCCCTGGTTTTTCCGGTTCACAAATGATAGGCTTTAGGTGCGGCTTTACAATTTGACATATCGGCGAAGCTGGGAACGGCATAGCAGCAAATTTTCTGACAGGTTTATGAATACACATCTATGAAATCCTGTTAACCAAGCCGAATGTTTCCGTTGACCCGGCTTGGTTCGAGCAAAGGAGAATATATGGAATGGCCTATTTTTCAAATGCCTTATATCGGTAACCGGTTGCTGGTAGCAATCATTGGGGTAATCCATATTTGCATTTCGCATGGCATGGCAGTGGGCGGCAGTTTTTTCGTTGTGCTACTCCATTATAAATCCATTCGCGAAAATGACATGCGTTTGAATGAATTAGCCCATAAGGTGCTGAAAATCTTTTTTATCATAACAACATCGTTCGGGGCGCTCACAGGCGTCGGGATTTGGTTGGTCACTGCCACAGTTTCACCGGCAACCATCGGATCGCTGCTGCACGTCTTCTTCTGGGTCTGGTTCACCGAATGGGTGGTATTTGTCACGGAGGTGATTTTAATCCTGCTGTATTATCTGGCATGGAGCAAATTGGGACCACAAAAAGGCTTAAGAGTAGGTGTGGTTTACGTGGTTGCCTCCTGGCTGACCATGATGTTGATCACCGGTATTTTAGGCGCGATGCTAACCCCAGGCAAGTGGCTCGCCAGCCGCTCATTACTGGACGGTTTCTTCAATCCCACGTACTTACCGCAATTATTCACACGAACATTTCTCGCTGCCCTGCTGTCATACGGGTTCGGGCTATTAATCGTTCGTTTTCATACAGCGTATCGGGATCAGTGGGAAACGGTGTGGCAATTCGCGGGAAAAGGCTTCCTCATCCTTTCGCCGATATTTTTATTCGCAGTACTCAACTACTACTATGCACTGCCGCAGCAAATCGAGCATCTGATTGCAACCGCTCTGATGACCATGAAATACGCAACATACGCCCAGTTGAGCAAAATCATCTTCCTTGCCATTGTGTTGCTGCTGATGCTGGTCGGATTCATTCTTCTCAAAAAACGAAAAGATTACGTCATCCTGTCGATTGTGCCCATTGTGCTTCTGGTTCTGGCAACCAGCAATTTCGAACGCGTGCGCGAGTTCATCCGGAAGCCATACACAATTTATCAATATTTATATGCGAATAGCATAAAAGAGGATGAAGCCCCGTTTTTGAATCAATCCGGCATATTGCCCTATTCAGGTTGGGCAGCGCGCTCCAGCGTCGAAGTCGATCCGGAATTGAGAAATGGCGAAATGCTGTTTAAAATGGAATGCGGCATCTGCCACACGTACACCGGAATAAACGGTATCACCAAAAAGACGAGCATTCTGCAGGATAAAGATATTATTGACAACTTTTTGAAGACGTACAAGCGTTCACATCCTTTCATGCCGCCATTTGTCGGCACAGAAGAAGAGCGGAAAGCTCTGGCTGCTTATCTCGACAAAATTGTAAACGGCAGCCAAAATACCAAAGTGGATAAATGATCCCTGTTTCCGCAAAATAAACTATCAGCCAATTAAAGAAGACAAGGTTTAGAGATGGATATAATTCCTATTAATTTACCTCTCGATTTGCCGGCGCCGCTATGGCTATTGAAATTTGTACTCATAGGATTTTTTTTGCTGCACATCCTGTTCATCAATTTCATGATCGGCGGTGCGTTTTGGAGCGTCTTTTTGCGGATGTTGAAAAAGGAAGACAAATTTTACGAGCGGTTTGCACGGGATATGGCGAACACAGTCACCGTCAATAAAAGCATTGCCGTCGTACTCGGCGTGGCGCCCTTGCTGGCGATCAGTCTGGCGTATACCAGTTTTTTCTATCCGGCAAATAACATCACCGCGCCCTGGTGGCTGTCAATTATCTGGTTGGTCGGTTTGGCGTTCGTTTCGCTGTTTATTTACAAATACACCTGGGATTCACCCCGATTCAGCCTGCGTTTCCAATATTTTTGGGGATTGCTGGCGTGCGCCATTTTTCTCCTGGTTCCGTTCATCTTCCTCGCCAACATCAACCTGATGCTGTACCCGGATCAGTGGAAAAATATTTACAGTTTCTGGAGCGCGATCTGGGTTCCGAATGTGATACCGCGCTACCTGCATTTCATGAATGCAAGCTTTGCGATTGCCGGAATTTTCGCGTTCGCCTACTTTCATTTCAAAGGCAGGGGCAAGCCGGAAGATGCCGCCTATTATACGCGAGCCAGTCGGCTGGGACTGAAATGGGCGCTGTACGCCACTTTGCTGCAATTGCTTTTCGGCGTGTTGAATTATCTCACACTGCCCCAGGTAGCCGATTCAGTGATGGTGTTGATATTCATCATTTGCGCGGTCATCTTTGCCGGAATTTTAGTCTACCTGCTCCTGCTGAAGCTCTATGCTGATAAAAACATCAACCTGTATGTGATTCTTGCAACGATACTGATCATCGTCAGCTTCATGGTGATGCTGCGCCACTTCGTGCGGGAAAATGCACTCGAAGAACCGAAAAAAATATTGACGAATAAGACTGCTCTCTACCAGGCAAAACTCGCCCGGTTTATGAGCACCTATTCTCCAGCCGGCGAAACAAAAATCAGCGGCGAATTCATTTTCCAGGAATACTGCACCGCATGCCACGCGATAAATAAAAAAATCGTGGGACCGCCGATGACGTATGCCATAGAAAAGTATAAAACGGATCGCAATTCCATGATCGAGTTTATCGATAATCCAAGGAAAATCGACGAGAATTACCCGGTTATGCCCAAACAGCCGGTTTCGAAATCAGAGATTGAATTGGTCGTCGATTATTTATTAAACCTGGAGGTGGGATCGAATGGAAAATAAAAAGCTGTCCCTCATTTTCGCAGTCGTGACACTCGGCTGGATCGGCACCGTCATCGCCCTGGCTATCGGTTCGCATTTTGCGATCCATCGGTTCGATACTCCGCCGGTGCAACCAGTTGAATTTTCCCACACGCTGCATGTCAATGACCTGAATCTCGAATGCCTTTTCTGTCACGAAATGGCGGAAAAATCAATCCATGCGACCATTCCCGAAGCCAGCGTTTGCCTGTCGTGCCATGAAGGCGCGGATATTGAGAATCCGAAAGTCAAAGAAATGATGACCATCTTGCAGAATGAAGGCGAACTCAAATGGGATCGCGTATTCAAGGTGAAAGATCACGTTTATTTTTCCCATCGAGTCCACACCGTCGTGGCGAAACTCGCCTGTCAGGAATGTCACGGTTCGGTTGAAAATATGACAGTAGCAGTAAAAGCGTCCGGCGGATCATCCGATCGCGGATTTCTGGAAATGGGCTGGTGCCTGACCTGTCATAAAAGACACGGCGCACCGCACGAATGTATCACGTGCCATAAATAGCCCTGAATTTTCCAGTCGCATCGTTTCGAGCGTTTCAGCCGATGAAGGCTTGATGTTTCGTAAAACAGTAAAAACGCTGCGATGTCATAATCGAGGAGAACTTAATGGAACATCTGGAATTAAATAGAAGAAATTTTTTGAAATCAATTGGCACGCTCAGCCTGGCGATGGTTCCGGATTTCAGCCGGGGACCGCTTGAAAAGCTGTATCCGCTGCTGGTTCCCGCCGAGGAAATTATTCCGGGTACAGCGTATTGGTATACCTCCACCTGTCGCGAATGCCCGCCAGGCTGCGGCGTGATGCTCAAAGCGCGCGACGGTAACGTGATTAAAATCGAGGGCAATCCGAATCATCCCATCAGTCGGGGTGGATTGTGCTTGCGCGGACAGGCGGCGCTCCAGGAGCTCTACAATCCCGAACGATTGCAGCAACCGCTGAAACTTCAGGCGAATGCTGCTGAATCAACCATGAACTGGAGCGGAATCGCTGCCGAAATTCAAGGGCGAATGGATGACGGCGAGATTGTTTTCCTGACCGGCAACGTTACCGGCAGCCAAAAGCAATATATCGAAATCTGGCTCGGGAAAATACCTGGCAAATCTCACCTGATCATTTACGAACCATTCGCGCGATCTTCCATGCGACATGCTAACGAACTCGTTTTCGGGCTACCCGTCGCACCTGTCTTTCATCCGGATCAAGCCGATTTTGTGCTGTCCTTCGGCGCCGATTTCATGGAAACCTGGATTTCGCCGGTTGAACTGAGCAATAAATTCGCTGCAAGCCGCCGTTACCACGCAGGTAAATCCGCGAAACTGGTATACCTCGGCAGCATCGACACATTGACAGCAGCCAATGCCGACGAGGTTTACAGCATCCTTCCCGGAACAGAAATCATCATCATGCTGGCACTGGCAAAGTGGCTGCTCGAAAATAGTGAGAAGATAACGCTGTCGGCGACGGAAAAGGCGAACTGGCTGCAAAGCCTGGCTCCGTTTTCTATAAAGCAGGCAGCGCAGCTTTCTGAATTGCCCGTAGAAAAATTGCAGCAGCTCGCTAAACAATTGAAAGAATGCCAAAACGGTCTCGTACTCTGCGGTGATTCAGTTGCCGCTCATAAACAGGGCACCCAATCTCAAGTCGCTGCAAATATTTTGAATTATATTGCCGGACACTATGGCGAAACAATTAGTCCGGGCAATTCCGATTCTGCTCGTTCGCGGGATGCCGATCTTGATTTTGAGCAATTGATCGGCAATCTGGACGCCGGCAAAATTTCAACGCTCATCATCCATCAAACGAATCCGCTCTTCACCTATCCCGATATCGACCGCTTGCGCAACGCCCTGCAAAAAGTCAAGTTAAAAATAGCGCTCGTGACAACCATGAATGAAACCGCGGCACTCGCGGATTACGTTTTGCCAATACACCATACGATAGAAACATGGGGAATCGAATCTCCCGGAAATGATATACATTCGCTGGTTCAGCCCGGCATGGAACCGGTGTTCAATACCAAACCGCTTGAGGAAATTTTGCAGACGATCAAACCGGTAGCGGATTTGCCCGCAACCAATGAGGAATTTGTTAAATCAGAGTGGGCGAAGCGGTTGAAGAAAAACAACGGCACCTCCGTCCCTGATTCAGATTGGCGGGCAATGCTGATAAAAGGCGGAATGTGGCAGGCTGACAGACCGTCGGCGCCTCCCAAAGCACCATCCGGGATCCACCGTTTTCTTCGAACCTTGAAGCTGCCCATCAAATCCGCCGGCATCACCCTGGCAGTGAATCCGAGTCACCGCTTTTATGACGGGCGCGGCGCCAATAAATCCTGGCTCTGGGAAATTCCCGACGCGCTGCATCAGACGGTCTGGGAAACGCCGCTCAGAATTCACCCAGAACTCGCCAAAGAAAATGGGCTGAAAGAGGGCGATATTCTGAAAATCACCGCGAACGATGAAAGCATTGAAGCGCCGGTACTCATCACGCCTGATATTCATCCCTCGGTCGTGGCAATGGAGATTGGTGGGGGTCATACGAATTATGGCAAATCCGCGATAAGCACCACCGGCAATCCTTTGAAGCTGCTCCCGTGCGAAACCGATCCTGTATCCGGCGATGCCGTACTGTTTGCGCAGGATATAAAACTGTCAGCAACCGGCAAATGGCGCAAAATTGTCCGCCTTCAAGGCGGGTATGACCAGGGCGAACGCGGCATCATTCAAGTGGTATCACTTTCGAAAGCGATTGAAATGGAAAAAGCCGGCGCCAGGCGCACTCCCGCTAACGCGCCGAAAATATATCCTGAGCACCAGCACAAGACTTACGACTGGACAATGGTCATCGATTTATCGGCGTGCAATGGCTGTGGTGCATGTGTGGCAGCGTGCTATGCTGAAAATAATATTCCCGTTGTCGGCAAACACCAGTGCGATCGCGGACGAGAAATGGCGTGGATTCGCATCGAACGTTTTGAAGTCGAAGGGCACCCGCGTTTCATTCCGATGATGTGCCAGCAATGCGAAGCCGCCCCCTGCGAAACCGTTTGCCCGGTTTACGCCACGGTTCACAGCGATGAA
>JAFGMA010000284.1 GCA_016927835.1 Candidatus Zhuqueibacterota bacterium
ATCAGGGGATTGCTTCGGCAAAAAACGCCTCGCAATGACAATTTTTCGAGTTTTCGGACACGCTCTAAATAGGTAATTTATTTTATCCCACCTCCTCAAAAAGGACAGGCATGCGACAGATCGTCATTACAAAAGCCGGAAAACCCGATGTATTGCAGATTCGGGAAAAAGATGCGCCTCATGCCGGCAAGGGAGAGTTGCGTATTCGCGTCAAAGCTGCGGGTATCAATTTCGCGGATATCCTGGCGCGCAAAGGATTGTACCCGGATGCCCCGAAGAAACCGTGCGTTGTTGGCTATGAAATTTCAGGCATCGTCGAAGCTGTGGGAGAATCAGTCAGCGCAAACTGGATCGACAAAAAAGTGCTATCACTGGTCCAATTCGGCGGGTATTCGGAAATCGTCACAGTACCCGAGCGACAGGTTTTCGAGATGCCCTCCAATCTGTCATTCGAGCAAGCGGCGGCATTGCCTGTGAATTATCTCACCGCTTATCAACTCCTCGTGGTTATGGGCAATCTGCGCCGGGATGAATCGGTGCTGATCCATAACGCAGGCGGCGGTGTCGGTTTGGCTGCATTGGATATCGCGAAACATATCGGCGCAACAATCTTCGGAACTGCGAGTTTCTGGAAACATGAATTCCTGAAAAATCGGGGGCTGCAGTTCGCCATCGATTATCGATCCCAGGATTGGGTCCGCGAAATCAAAAGACTAACCAATGGTCGCGGTGTCGAACTGGTGATCGATCCGATTGGCGGTAAGCATTGGCAAAAAAGCTTCAGGGCGCTGCGACATACGGGCAGACTCGGTGTTTTTGGAATTTCCGCAGCAACGAGGAGCAATTTTTCTGAAAAATTGAGTTTAATCAAGCTCGTATTTCAGACGCCCCGATTTAATCCAATCGGATTGATGAATCGGAATAAAGGAATTTTCGGCGTGCATATCGGGCATTTGTGGCACGAACAAGGAAAGGTACTCAGTTGGATGAATGCCCTGCTCGATGGTGTCCGGCAGGGCTGGGTGCAGCCGCACGTCGATCGGAGCTTTCCTTTTGATAAGGCAGCAGAAGCGCACGAATTTATTGAAGCACGAAAAAATATCGGTAAGGCTATTCTGGTTCCATGACACAAGCAGCCCGGAGTTTCAACTATGGCGAATGAAATTTTTGACACACTGATTATCGGAGGAGGTCCGGCAGGGCTTTCCGCAGCCAAGCACTTGGCATTCCATCGTCTTTGCGTGCTGTTGGTTGACCGCAAAACCGGGGCGTTGAACTTTCTTCACAATCCGGTTCATAATTATTTAGGTTCCCCGAGCTCACAAACAGGGCAGGCGTTACTCCGACAGTTCCAGGGGGAAGCCGTTGCGATGGGCGCACAAATCAGCTACGAAAATATCATCCGCATCGAAGGTACTTATCCGGAATTTCTGGTTACGGCGCAATCCTTGAAACCGGACCAACCTCCTCGCCAGTACAAAGCGAAAACAATCCTGCTGGCAACGGGTGTCTCGATTTTCCACCCCAAAATCAACGGCAACTGGGAAGAGTGGCTGCCGATAGCGAGTGCTGCCCGGGTTTGCTACTATTGTGCCGATTGCGAAGGACCTTTTGTTATCCAAAAAAAAATACTTGTTATCGGCGTGGGAACGGTTAATAACGCAATTCAAACCGCGAAATTTTTGCGGCACTACGCTTCTGAAATTTTACTGTTTATGACACAGGATGGCTTTATTCCGCTGCCACCGGACTATCAAAAAACGCTCGATGCGTCGGGATTCCGCTGGTTTTCTGGGTACATTAAATCAGCGAAAATTGTTTCTCCCGGGAACAGACAACTCATAACCGATGATGCGGATCGGCAGCACGCATGCAACGCGTTTTTCATTTCAACAATCAGGCAGCCCCGCACAGAGTTGGCTCGTTCAATTGGCATTCATCTGAATGAGCACGGGGCGATTATCACGGACGAAACGGGTCAGACGAATATCGAAGGCATCTGGGCTGCGGGAGATGTCAGAGCCATCGCGCGCCAGATCGCTGTGGCGGCGGGTACAGGTAACTGGGCAGCTCTGATGATACATCGCAAGCTGAGGAGCTCGAAATTGGAATCCGGAAAATTTTAACAGCATGATGCCCACAAACAGCACACCCATAAAGACTTTCAGGTACATCGTATGAAAACTCTCGATTTCAGCATCAAAAAAATAGAACACAGATTTAGCTGATCGAACGGATTTACACTGATTCGGTATAGCGGTAAAGAAGAATCCGTTATAATCCGCGGAAGCCGTTCAATCAGTGCCCGATTTTAGCATCTGGTTGGACGTCAAATACAATTTCAATCAAGGAAATGATTGTTGACAATACACTAAAAATCAAATAACCAGACCCGTAATTATTTGAAATCGAGAGCGTTCCATATTAAATCGGAGGTGAGAGAAGATGATACAGAATTTAAAGTCAAAAACATTGATGTCAGGCTCTGTGATGAAATTCGGCGGTCTGCTTGGCTGCTTCATCATTTTTCTTTTATTCGCCTGCGGCGATAGCTGTACTGAACGCGAGAAGACATCGTCTGAACTGACAATCGCCGGTTGGGATTCCCTTTTCAGTTACCACTACGCATATACGGTAAAAGAAGAAATGGGCAATGACCGCACCGCAGAACCTGTGGAAGTGACATTGAGCGCCAAATCCGGCGAATTATCAAATTGGCAGGATGAGATTCGGATCGTTCGTGTGGATACTTCAAAAAAACCGGAACTTGTGGCGTTTCAGGTATATGGACAGGTAACCGCCGAAGCCCCGCCGACCGAGAGCGCGAACATTGTTTTCATCGCCACCTGCCCGGCGTACCAACAGGTGACGTATCACCTGTATTGGGGAAAAGTATCCGCAAAGCCGTTGCCGACTGCCCCATTTCCGACCGATCTCCGGATTGAAGGAACCGCACCCGGGCTGACGGTTCAAAATGCGTTTTATCGTATCGAACTGTCACAAAAATGCGGCGCAATTCAAACAGCTCGCCGTGCGGGTCAGGATGATGAACATGACATGCGCTTCTATCAAAAATTGCCGATGCATTTCGGCGCCGACGTCTGGAGCCCCCCGGCAGCGTGGGATCACGATTATGACTGGGAGTCACCGCCGAATGCACATGTTATTGAGGGACCGGTGATGGTGAAATATCATCGTTGGGGACCACTGAAAAGCTACCAGGATGTGATCGTTCACCTGACATATACGTTTTACGCCGGCGTACCTTATGTGAAAACAGCGAGTATGATGGAATTTACCGAGAATCGCTCTGCACGCGCAGTGCGCCTGGGCGAGATTGTTGTGACGCACCTCGCTTCGAAGGGGCATTCACGGGAGCCGGAAATCGATTCCACCGATATTGTATTCACGCATTACGCCTGGCAAGAGGCTGGCAAAATCGTTACGCGAGAAATCGCGGCGCACCTGGATTCACAGAATGTGGCAGTAATCGAGGGCATTGCACGCGGCGGACTGGCAATTCTAGATCGCGATGTTCCCTGGGTCGCCGGGTATCACACTTCAAAAAAAGTCGGTATCGCTTCGCTGAGAAAGTCTCATTTTGTGGGAAACAGATATGGCAATCCGATTCCGTTTACCGCGGCGTGTACCTATTTGGCGCAATACGGCTGGGGATTCACCTACTGGTCCCGCCCGGAAGTTTATCCGTTTGGGCTGCGCAAAACCACGCTCGATCACAATGCCGTCGTTTCCCGGGGAACGCTGTTCGCCGCCGAAGAAGCGCTGATGATATTCGAGCCAAAAGATAACCTCAAAGACGTCCAAAATGCGTATGTTTCATTCACCCATCCCCTGAAACTGCAATTCAAGGGAACCGGACCCTGGTAAATCGATCTCCAGTCTCTCTCGCCGGGATTCTTCGGATGAAACGTGTACCGCCATTCAACCGGCTGCACAAAATGGACGGAAATGTTTTTCAATTAGAGAATGACGACATTCAAGTTAAATTTATCGGATTACGATTATCACTTACCGCCAGAGATGATCGCGCAGTATCCGTGTGAACCACGCGATCTATGCAAATTGATGTGCATCGATCGCCAATCCGGTGCGATCACCCATGGGAATTTCAGGGATATCCTGGAATATGTGTATCCCAATGATGTGCTGGTACTAAATGACACGCGCGTGTTTCCCGCCCGGATTTTCGGCAATAGATCCACCGGCGCCCGAATTGAAATTCTGCTGCTGAAACACCTGGGCGATCATCGCTGGCAAGCTCTGGTAAAACCCGGGCGGCGCTTTCGAAAAGGGGATCATGGAATTTTTGCGGATGGGAAACTTGCAGTCGAAGTGACCGCTGAAGAAAATGAAGGCATCCGGCAGGTGCGCCTGTCAGCCGATGGCGGACAGCTTTTCGAAATTCTGGATGCTGCCGGACACGTGCCGCTTCCGCCTTATATCGACAGACCGGATGAAAACGCAGACCGACAGCAATACCAGACTGTGTACGCCCATCAAACGGGTTCGGTTGCTGCACCGACCGCCGGTTTGCATTTCACCGAAGCGCTTTTGACAGCAATTGAAGCTAAGGGAATTTCCGTGGCACCGGTGACTCTTCACGTTGGATTGGACACATTCCGCCCGGTTGCGGTCGAAGATATTCGTACCCATCAGATGCATTCCGAATTCTATTCAATCAGCGAAGCCAGCGCCGAAAAAATCAATTCAACGCGCTCGAACAACAGGCGAGTCATTGCTGTCGGCACAACGTCTGTGCGCACACTGGAAACCGCAGCGCAGCAGACTGACCGGATTCAAGCCGGATCCGGCTGGAGCCGATTATTCATCTATCCCGGATATCGCTATCGCTGTGTGGATGCAATCATCACCAATTTCCATCTGCCCAAATCAAGCTTGTTGATGATGATTTCCGCCTTCTGGTCGCTCGAAAAGCTGTTAGCGGCGTATCGTGAGGCTATTCAACATCAGTACAGGTTTTACAGCTACGGTGATGCCATGTTTCTGTTTTGATATCAGATTATGAATATCGAATCCTTGATTTCTCTTCCTAACGATCTCATTTTGCGTTTGAATTGTCGCATCTCCCGTTTGAACGCTTCAACATCATCTTTCATTTGCTCCACATCATCGAGATTTTCAACGATATTCTCACCTATTTCTTCCCGGATACTCTCTTCCAACTCCTGTGCAAAATCGGACACATTTTTTTCAAATTCATCACCGAATTCGAAATGAAGCGCTGGTACATGCAATCGCAGCTTGTGCGGTGATTGATGACTGCGAAATCGCCGACGCTTAACTTCCACCGTTGCCGAATTCGCCTCGCCCTTCCTGAGAAATTTCAATTCAAGCTGATTTTGCTTTCTGGTCTCATGCCGGATATCTAAAATATCTTCAATCGACGAAACAGCTTTCCCTTCAAGCTGCGTTATGATATCTCCGGGTTTCAGCCCGGCGTTATCAGCCGGAGAATCCGGTTTAACATCGAGAATCAACACACCAGTCGAGGCGTTGACATTGAAATAGCTAGCAAGATCGGCATTCAGGTTCTGCAGCCGCGCGCCTTGAAAATCATTGGCTTTATTCATAAAAAAGGAAAATTCGCCCTTTGACGGAAAATCGAGATTGATGTGCCAATCCGCATCCGATTCCTGTGTGAATTTAGCCGGTCGTTTCCCTGCACGAAAAGTGATGGTTTGTACCTCCCTCTTGCGCTCGATTTCCAGTCGCACTTTATCATCCGGCTCGCAGCGCGCCACTCGCTTCAGCAAGTCAGATTCTTTTCGCATTCGTCTCCGGTTGAAACGCAGGATAATGTCGTCGCGTTTCAAACCGGCTTTTTCTCCGGGACTATCTTCAAAAACTTCGGTAATCACCACGCCCTCACGGGTTTCGGTGCCCAATTCTTCCCGCAATTCGGGTGTGAGTCTGGTGAATCGAATGCCAATCCACCCGCGCTCATCGGAATCGCGTTCGGTAAAAATACACTCATCATCACACGCCAGGAAAAGAATGAAGGACAGTGAAACCAGCATCCAGGCAACATACGCTATATTTAAATGGGTTCTTTTAGCCATATCGCACTCCAAAGTTAAATGAGTACTGAATTAATTGCACCAGGGATCAGCCAGATATTACGACAGGATCGCTCAAAAGTTTATGAAAAAATAAGCAGTTTCAGGTGGCAGCGCGCCGGTAGGGGATTGAAAGCGAATCGAGGTCGGAGGTCAGGCTTTTGACAGACAAAGCAAAATACGTCCAGGGATGCATTTTTCGGAATGATAATTCAATGGATAAAAATTGTGGAACTGAAGCGGTGAGGTAGATGGATTGATGTGTCCGAGGGGGAAAGGGTATATGAACTTCTCGCTGAGGTGCGCGTAATTAATCGCAATCATAATCAGCGGAAATTATTTTTTAATGTACCCTGAGCAACCTGTGCCCTTGCACATTTTGCATTCAAAAAACCAACCACTATCGCAATCATCATCTTCCAGACAAAAATCATCATCAGTAAATTCATCCTCTCCGTTGAAGGGACAGATTGTAGCCATAGCCTTTTGCGGATTATTCGCAGGCTTGTTTCTCGAATTCCTGTTACGAAACATAAAACACTCCTTGTTTTACATCTAAATTCATGAACATTAAACCGATTGAATTAATAAAATTCAGGACTCCTTCTGAATCCGGATCGATCATTACAAACTTTGTACCCGCCTGTCACAGGAATAAAAGAATTTTTCGACATAACTATCATATTGGTTTTTTTACAAAATAACACGTTCGCTGCAAAACCCCCAAATCAATTAAGCATAATAAATATAGATCAATTCGGAACATTGTTTGCAATTGAAACAAACATTTCAATCATAGAGCAGGTTCGCGCCCACAAAACAAAGGTTCTTTTGCAGTTGCAAAGATATCATTGAACGGAACTATTCCGCCGCGCCCAGAGTATCGTAAAAATAGAGCTATCAAAGATGAAATATTTGATATTTCCATCAATCGAAATGCGCGAATCGGCAGTGTATGACTGGATTGACACCAGGCTTACGCAGGCTCAATTCCTCCTGCCGCACGTTTAGGAGGTGGGATAAAAGTAACCCGGACATTTTGGGTAAAAATAATTTTGATAAATAGCCGCTTGTGAAATTTAATGAGTAACTTATTTTATCCCATTTCCTTAACAACAAATCCATCAGCCAGTGAGCTGATGCAACCAACCAACATCTGCTGAGAGGTCAAGTCATGAATCTACAAAAATTTTACTTCATACCCGTGCTTCTCGTTATCGCACTGCTAATGCCGATTTCCTCCCGTGCCGGCGAAAATATATCCTTTTACAGCGAGCAGAACATCCTCGATTTTTACAATTACGATAAAACACAACCATTCGATGCGGAAATGGATACAACGGGAATGGCAGCAATTAATTATATCATCAACATTACCTTCACGAGCCTTCACAACGAACGCGTTCCGGCAAAATTGTGGATGCCGAAATGGGCAACACCCGAGGTTAAGGCACCCGTTATCTTCTGGTTGCACGGATACGGGGGCAATAAACATATTGAGGATGCTGCCTTTTGGGGATTGAGTTCCCTGAACTGCGCGTTTATGGCGCTGGATGCGCAGTATCATGGCGACCGGCGCGAATCCGCCAAAGCGATGTACAGCCTTGATTTAGTACAAGATCGCTACGCCATTGCCCAGACGATTCTCGATTACCGCCGGGCGATGGATTTTATATCGCAATATCCCCAAATCGATACCACCCGAATCGGTATTCTGGGCGGAAGCATGGGCGGAATCGTGGGCGCGATGCTTGCCGGTGTCGATGAACGGGTGAAAGTCAGCGTGATCATCGTTGGCGCAGGGCACTGGTCAGAAATGCTTAAATTGAGCGACCACGAGACCGCGCCCGCCTTGCGTGACTATTTGCACGGGCACTTTTCAATGATCGATCGCATTCTGATGCCGGTCGATCCATTGACCCTCATCCATCGCGTAAGTAACCTGCAAATGCACAATGGCACCGAGGATATGACTGTGCCGTATCCGCTGGCGGTTGAATTGTTTCAGCACGCGGGCGAGCCAAAGGAATTTCATAAATACGAAGGTCACAATCACGAATCCATATTGAACGATTTCAACGCAAGTTTTTTGCTGATTCAGCGCACGATTCGCTGGTTCCAGAAGTACTTGTAAAACCTGTCCTTTTAAAGTAAAATTAACAAGTTAAGAAAAGCAGAGGGCGCGGAGTACGCAGAGAAAAGGAATGGATTACCCAATATGCATGAAAATGAAATTTCAGAGAAAATAAGAGGTGCTGCTATAGAGGTGCATCGAATACTCGGTCCGGGATTCTTAGAATCTGTATCTATAATCGATAAGCCCAGATTATTAACATATCTAAAGCTGAGTGGATGCCATTTGGGCTTAATTATTAATTTTCATGAAGAACTATTACGAAGCGGCGTTCATAGAGTTGTTAATAATCTGAAAGAACAAGATTGAGTCGCTCTGCGAACTCAGCGTCTCTGCGTTATGATAAATATCGACTTATATCTAATAGATTTAATACCTTTGATACGACGCTCTCACAAACCAGGAGCAATAAAATGAAATTCCAATATCTGATACCTTTGTTTATCATCCTGCTTTTCTCCGCGGGCTTCGCCGAGGATTGGCAGGTTTTTGGGGGAGACAGTCTGCATTCGAGATTTGCGGCTGAGACATCCGATACCCTGTATCGCGATCAGCTATGGTTATATGAGGCAGGAGGACCCATCTTCGCATCGCCAATTATTCACGATCATACGGTTTATTTCGCCTCGATTGATAATTATGTTTATGCCGCAATCGATAGCACCGGTCAAATAAAATGGCAATGCAAGCTCGGAAATTGGATCGAATCGAGTCCCACCGTGGCGAACGGGATGGTGTATGTGGGCTGTATGGACCATAAGCTGTATGCGATCAATGCCGAATCCGGAACCATCGCCTGGGAATTTGCCACCGGTTCCTGGATCGAATCATCGCCACTGGTTGTGGACGCGTCCTTGTATGTCGGCGGAACCGACCATACCTTATATTGTCTGGATGCGCTGACAGGCGAGGAAAAATGGCGCTTTTCCGCCGGCAAGGATGTCTGTTCATCACCGGTTTATTTTGACCAGATGATCTTTTTCGGATCAGATGACGGCTGCTTTTATGCGGTTGATACGCAGGGACAACTAGTCTGGAAATACGATACCGGCGGCTACAGCATTTATGCCTCACCTTCAGCCGCAGATTCTGTCATCGTCATCGGCACGATTGACAACGGAGCCCTTGCTGCCCGCACAACCGGTCGCATCGAGTCGATCAACAATGAAATTCTTGGTCTGGATGCATATACCGGTGAAGTGAGATGGCAAATCGCAACCGAAGCATTCGGACTGATGCACGCCAGTCCGGCAATCGCGTATGGCAAAGTATATTATCCCACCGATCAGGCGCATCTCCACGCAATTGATTTGAAGACCGGGGAGCGTCTCTGGGAAATCGTTACTCCCGACAGTTCGATGATCTGGGCGTCACCCGCTGTAGCTGCCGGCGTGGTATATGTCACAACCTACCAGGGCAATTTGTATCTTTTCGGCGCGGATTCCGGCAACGCGCTGGGTCAGCTCAAAGTAACTGAAGGCGATGCGTATATCCACTCCTCCCCTGCGATTGCGGATAATTTTTTATATTTCGGCGATAGCAGCGGTAAACTGTACGCGTTCGGGAAATTGGCACAAACGCCATCATTCGTCAGGACACCAGACCAATTAAGCCCGGACACGTATGCGCTCTCACAAAATTATCCCAATCCGTTTAATTCACAGACGCAAATCCGCTATTCGCTGTTGAAGCCAGCGCATGTGAAAATAAAAATTTATAATAGCAGGGGGCAGCTTATCCGAACATTGGCGAATCGAAATCATCAGCCCGGTACGTACCAATTGAATTGGAATGGTCTGGATGATTCCGGCATGGAGGTCGCCAGCGGCGTATACGCCTATCGAATCGAGGCTGATGACTTTGCACGATCGTACCGAATGCTGTTTATCAAATAGCGGAATCACATCATCATTCGTGAGGCATCGAAGACAGGCTCTGCCCGCGCAATTCCAACTGGCGTAAAAAATATGTCAATCGGGCATTTGAAATTCACCCTGATTTTCATCCCATCGGGCGATGATGAAGGTGCTTGATCAGGTATCCATTTAATTGAAGGAGACGGAAATTGAAAAAAACGCTGATTGTTTACGCATCGAGCCATGGCTGCACAGAAAGTTGTGCCTACAAACTTGCGGAAAGTCTTCCCGTGCAACCAGAAATGATAAATTTGAAGCAAACCGGTAAAATCGATCTATCGGCGTTCGATATGGTACTCATCGGTGGCTCAATCCATGCCGGAAAAATGCAGAGAAAGGTCAAGCAGTTCTGTTCGAAGCACCTTTCGGAATTGATTCAAAAACAGATTGGATTATTTCTGTGCTGCATGGAGCAGGATGCCGAAAAAGCGCAACAGCAATTCGATAGTGCATATCCCGCAGAGCTTCGGCAGATCTCCCTGGCAAATGGTTTTTTCGGAGGGGAATTCAACTTCGAGAAAATGAATGCGCTGCAGCGCTATATCATAAAAAAAATTGCCAAAACCGATAAGAGCATTTCGAGAATATCCGAAAAAAATATTTCCGAATTTGCATCAATTGTCTCAAAACAACTAAAAAGTCCTGGGGAAAAATGAAATGCTCAAAGCGAAATTGCTGATTGCTTTCAGCCTCATTATAATGTGCCTGGGTTTCACCGGATGCTTCGAAATTGGTGATATAGAAATTGCTGATATCGATTTTAAATCAGTGAAAACAGGCACATACACGGCAACGTGCGATAAAAAAATTGTAAAAGCGACCGTGACGGTTGAGGTGGAAAATAATAGGGTGACGAACATTCAGATTATCAAACATGAATGCGGAAAAGGCAAAAAAGCCGAAGTCATCGTCAAGCAAGTTATTGATTCGCAATCGCTGATGGTGGAGACGATCACTGGCGCAACCGGCAGCAGCAAAGTGATCCTGAAAGCCATCGAGTCCGCACTGAAACAGGGATTATCTGAAAACCGTGTACCGGCAGATTCCCTGCTTGAAATGAAACAGCCGTAGCTTCATTCTCGTTTTTCAGAATCCACTCACCATGAAAACATTCATCAACTGTCATATCGGCGCCCTCGGCGATTTTATTCTCACTCTGCCCGCGCTTCAGAGCCTCAGAAATAGCCTGGGCAAAATCCATTTGCTGGGATTAGGTCGACCTGACTATATGCAATTGGCAGTCGCTTTCGGGCTATTGGATTCGTATCTTGATTTCGAATCGCGCATTATGATCGATTTTCTCGACGGTGCGTCGCTGCCTCCTGAAATCGATTCTGTTGCCGGCGGCGTATTCTGGTTTGCCAATGCCGGCAAACCGATCTCGCTGCTGAAAAAAAAAGCTATTCTGCCGGTCATTGAAATTCCCCCGATCCCGCTCCCCGGCATGCACACCGCGCAATATTATTTCAAAACCGTCCAAACTCATTTCAGGTTGACAACGCCGTTCGTGCATTCATTCTGCCTCGCATCTGACGTCCCACATCACCACAGTGCGCTCATTCATCCGGGCAGCGGAAGTCCGCGCAAGAATTATTCGCTACAATTTTATCGCGATATCGCCGATGAATTGGCGCGGTTGGGCTATGTGGATGTACGATTCATTTTCGGACCAGTTGAGCGCGAAACCATCAATCCGCATGATTTGAGTGGCGCGCGAATAGAGCAGCCGGAAAATGCAGCGGCTTTGGCGCAGTTGCTTGCGGGCGCAGCGCTCTATATCGGCAATGATTCAGGCGTGAGTCACCTGTCAGGTATCCTGGGCACGCGAACCATCGCCCTGTACAAAAACACGGATCCGCGCGTCTGGGGTGCCCTGGGGCAAGAGGTTAAGCACATCGTGGCTGCGGATGAACGAACTGCTTTTTCTGAAATAATGCGCGTCTTGGGGAATGAACAGGATTGGCAAGTGTTGGAAAAATAAGTCGGTCACCTCAATTTGAGTGACTCCAAATTGCGCGGTGTGTCCGTTTATGCCGATAGCATCCTCAAAGAACACCGGCTTACGGGCGATTCGCTGCGGTTCAAGCAGATTTTAAAGCGCATTGAACTGCCGGTGATTCGGGAAGCCGAATTTCAATTTGCATCTCCAAAGCGCAGTTAAAACAAAGCTTGCAACGAAGCAAAAAAGTGACTATGGAATTTAATCCGATTCGCAGGGTAGCGTGTTACCTTTATGGGATTTTTCGTTACTTATTGATATTTCTTCTTGAACGCCCAATGATCCGGAGAGTATTCATAATAATTGGGTAAAAAGCCTGATATGGCACAGCTCATTTGAATTTTATCTGTTAAGGCTCATCAACCTGGAACCTTGAATGTTGAGCCGTTCAAGCCAGGATACAAATATCATATATCCAATTTACTCATCATCCGGTTGCTACCGCCTCTTCTGCTGCCACCAGCGCATCAGGCGTTCTTTCAGTTTCAATTCATGCCCGATGTCGGTGGGGTGATAATAGATTTTATGTTTTAATTTTTCGGGCAGATATGTCTCATCAACAAAGTGTCCGGGGAAATCATGTGGATATTGATAGCCATCGGCATATCCGAATTGCTCCATCAATTTCGTCGGCGCATTTCGCAGGTGCATCGGGATCGGTTCATCCGGGTATTTCTTGACATCCTCCATTGCAGCCTTGATGGCGAGGTACGAGGCGTTGCTTTTGTTCGCCGATGCCAGGTACGTCGTTGTCTGCGCCAGAACCAGTTGTCCTTCAGGCATACCGATATACGTGACCGCGGTGAAGGCGGATGTCGCAATTACCAGCGCCAGGGGATCTGCGTTGCCAATGTCTTCCGATGCCAGGATCACCAGCCGGCGTGCAATAAACTTTGGATCTTCTCCGGAATCCAGCATGCGTGCCAGATAATGCAATGCCGCATCCGGATCGCTGCCGCGCACACTTTTGATGAAAGCCGAGATGGTGTCGTAATGCGCATCGCCGGTTTTATCGTAGCGGGCGATCCGTCGCTGAAGCGTTTCCTCAAGAATGGATTGCGTAATGATTTTTTGACCGTCTGCCGAACGCTGCGCAAACCTGGCAGCCAGTTCAATTGTATTCAGGGCAATTCTGGCATCGCCACCGGACAATTTGACCAGCATTTCGAGCACACCGGCATCGAATTCCAGATTCTCGCGTTCGATTTGGGTATCGGTTTTGAGCGCCCTGTCGATGATGCTGCGAATATCGCTTTCGGTCAGTGCGTGCAGTTGATACACGCGACAGCGCGAAAGCAGCGGCGAAATCACTTCAAACGAGGGATTTTCAGTCGTGGCGCCAATGAGGCAAATCGTGCCATCTTCCACGCTGTGCAGCAGGGCATCCTGTTGGGCTTTGTTGAAGCGGTGAATTTCATCGATGAATAATACGGTTCGCTGCCCAAGTGATTTGCGATTGACTTCGGCTTTTTCAATGATTTTCCGAACCTCACCCACGCCGGACGTCACCGCACTAATCGCGTAAAACACCGATTCAGTTTCCCTGGCAATGATTTTTGCCAATGTGGTTTTGCCCACGCCGGGCGGTCCCCAGAAAATCATTGAAATCAAATCATCGTGCTCGATGGCGTTTCGCAGCACTTTCCCCGCTCCCACCAGATGCGCCTGCCCCATAAACTCATCCAGTGTCTGCGGACGCACGCGATCAGCAAGCGGGATGGAGGCGTTCGCAGCCTCCCGTGCGGTTTTTTCGAAAAGGTCCGTCATTTTATCATGATTGTATGATTGCGTTTTTTGGAGTAATTAAAATAAAGGAAAAAAGCTGAATCAACCATTTCAGTCATAATTCTTTTATGCGCTCGAATAATGCGCCCCCGGCAGCTCTCTCAAGCGCCTGGCAGCACTCTCCGCAGTGAGATCGCGCTGTGGTGTTCCCAACAACTCGAAGCCCACCATGAATTTTTTCACCGTTGCCGAGCGCAACAGCGGCGGATAATAATGTGCGTGGAAATGCCATTCCAGGTATGCCTGACCATCCGTCGGCGCTTGATGGAAGCCCATCGAAAATGGAAATGACGTTTCGAACAGGTTGTCGTAGCGTACGGTGATTTGTTTGATGATATCAGCCAGATCATCGCGTTCAGTATCGGTCAAATCGGTGAAGGAAGAAAAGTGGCGCCGGCTTAAGAGAAGTGTTTCAAAAGGCCAAACCGCCCAGAAGGGTACCAACACAACAAAACTTTCGTTTTTGCATACGATTCGCTGATCTTCGGCAAGTTCCAATTGCAGGTAATCACATAAAAGACAGCTTTGATTCTCGGCTGAATATTGCCTGAATGAAGGCAATTCTTTTGCAGGCTCTTCCGGAATCGTTTTCGTCGCCCAGATTTGGCAATGCGGATGCGGATTGCTGCAGCCCATGATCGCGCCTTTATTTTCAAAAGGCAAGCAATAATTGATAAACGGCAATTGACCCAGTTGGTGGTGCTGCTGTACCCAGACATCGACGACTTTGCGCAATGCCGGCAGATCGAACTCAGCCAGGGTAAGATCGTGCCGCGGTGAAAAGCAGATCACCTGACAGGTGCCTCGTTCACTGTCTGCAATCAACAGGTTCTGCTTGTGTATTTTGCCGGTGGGTGTTTTTTCCATCAGCGGTGCGAAATCATTTTCGAATACAAATGTATCCGTATACTCCGGATTTCTGATGCCGCCGGCGCGCTCATTTCCGGGACACAGGTAGCAGCCGGGGTCGTATTCGGGGCGACGTTCAATCCCGCCCTTCTCGACCTGCCCCAGCCAGGGTCGCTTCGCCCGGTGCGGAGAGACCAGTACCCATTCACGGATCAGGATATTGTATCGACGGTGCGGGTGTCGATTGAGATCGAACGGTTTCAAAGCTCAGACTCTTTTTAAATCGTTTCGCTGCAGGAGATTGTTCTAAAGTTCATTATTCAACCGGTATAATCGGGTGAAGCTTACAACCAAATAACTTCAACCGCGCTTAGTGCTGCAATTTGCATATCGCTTGTTAAGATGGGTACGTCGAGATATTTTGCAGTAGCAACAATAAGCCGATCGTGCAATTCAAGATTTTTCAAAAACCTCGCTGTATTTACAATTTCAATATCTAAGTCTATTATCTGGTAACTGGATGAAGTCTGAATTTTTGATCTCGTAAATTCAAGGTCAATCGGGATTCTGAACCTTTCTGCAAGATATAAAATCTCAACTATTGAAATTATTGAGATGTGTATAAAGTTCTTTCCTTCATCTGCCCCGATCAATATGCTTTTTGCAGCATTTCCAATTTACCCATTTTAGAAAAATGCCTGATTACGGCAACAGTATCGGCTAAATATTCCATTTTTTTGCTCTATCAATTAGCTCTTTTGATGTTGAATTTCGTACTTCCAGAACTTCTTTTTCCAGATCCGGAATATTTTCAAAACCAATCCCTTTCCAAATCCCTTCCAGTCTTACTTTTCCTCGTGATCGCTGCTTGTACTTTAACATAATGAATTCAATAAAATCATTAACTTCGCCCAGCTTATCCAGAGGAATTTTCTGGAGGTTGCGCTTAATTTTTCCAATATCACTTTCATGCTTTTGCATACACTTATTCCTTAATTTAGTGAAAGCATTTTTATTTAATCGCAACGCTTATTATTTTCCATCCTTCTCCGGTACGAACTTATTAAAAATCAATAACGCAGCGATTGTTACCACGCCGATGCCCGTGAAAATCAACCACAGCGTTTTCGGCTGATGCAATTTATCGACAAAATGTACGTAAAGATTCGCCCCCAAAATGCTCCCGATGCTGCTGCCGATGACGCCGTACAGGAAAATATATCCCATATACGTGGCAACGCGTTCCTTTGGCGCTGTTTGACCAACATAGCTGATGAATTTCGGATGCGCCGTCATCTCACCGATGGAAAAAATAATGATGCCCGTCATAAAAATCCAGATGCCGGTTGAGATAGCTAATATCGCCATACCCAACGTGCCCAGCAGGATGCCGGCGACCATTGTGGGCAGGGCTCTGGTATTTTTGACGATATTGCTGATAACCAACTGGAGAAGGATGATCGTGCCCGCGTTCACCACTGTGACATGTTCAACATCAAAAAACCAATTGATATCGATACCAAAAAATCCAAGAAATGCGTTGATAGCTGAATTCAGGGAGCTCGCATCCACATAGGATTTCACGTACCAGAGCACTGAATCAAACATCTGGAAATATAAAATCCAGAAACCCGAATAGATGAAAACCATCAACAGGAACCTGAAATGGTCCTTGAACTTCGGAATATCATCGGAGTCAATCAAAAATAGTGAAAGAACGGTCAAATAAATCACCGAGCTCACGATTCGTCCGAAGAGCGATACGCCGGGAAGCAGCCAGGTCACAATGCCGATCAGGATGAGAAAGAGCAGGACGAAGGCTGATTTATTCTTCGGATTCCTTTCGATGAATTTTTGCAGCGCAACGATAACCAGACTGGTGGCGAGGATGAGGACCACGAACAGGAAGAAAAACGGGCGCTGAGATAGTTTATTCGCCAGATCGTCAACCATGCTTTGCGGGACCAGGGCATAAGCCGGATTTTGGCGGATGGCATCAGTCAATTCCAACCTGTAGTCATCGAAACGGGATAAATTGTAAAGTCCCAGTGTGATTTCCTGATCGGTCTTCGATAAAATTTTGTAATCGAGATCGGGCGCCAGGCTGTCATCGCGGATAAATGTGATGCTCGCTGTTTCCTGCGAAGCCCCCAACATAGCATCGAGTTCCTCGAGCGACAAGTCTGCAAACGCCGGATTCCGTTGGAGCGTTCCCTGCAACGCATCTTTGAACTCAGCCAGGGAGTCCGGTTTATAAATTGTAATGAATACGCGATTTGATCTGCCGGCAGCCAGTTCGGTCAGGAAAGAATCCAATTCTGCCTTTGTCATTTCGAAATCGAATTCGTTTGCTTTTGAAAGGCGACTGTAAATGGAATCGGCATTCGCACTAAACAGGGTCAGCGCAGCCTCGTTGTTATCCTGTTTTGAGAATTTGAAAAGCCCAGTCTGTGTCGAATCAGGTTTTACTTTCAGGATCAATCGCTTTCCCGTGCTTTCCACAACCAACTCGTTGTTGATTGCGTATGGCTTTGCCTGCATCACATCTCGTTCTACGGAGATCGCCAGGGGAACGCCATTGTGATGAAAAACGGAATACGCCATTTTTTCTGTAGCAGTCGGTAATGAAAAATAATTTTGGATTCCCGCAGCCAAAAAAACGATGAGGATCGCGGTCACGATCGCGATTTTGGCTTTCGAATTTTTCATCGAATGGTAAATGAGAATAATCGGGCTATAGATAATTTCGAACGCATTGGCAATGGTTTGAATGAGATTGACCTGTTTCTTGTCAGCCGCGCGCTCGGGTTTCGGGGGTTCCTTAAAAAAGAACAACGTGGGTATGATCATGGCGCCGGTTCCCAAAGCAGAGGCGATGATTACCCAATCCCAGCCGATATTATTTTTCAAAAATGGGACTAGAATGAGCGGAAATAAAAACGCACCGAGATTAATCGACCAGTAGTAAATTCCGAAACCGAGCGTGCTGTTTTTTTCATCGGTCATTCTGGCTATTGAACCGGAGATGATTGGTTTGAAGGTACCTGCTCCGAGCGCCATCAAACACAGCGCCATGAAAACGGCTGAATACGTGGTTACCTGACTGGTGAGCAAGTAGCCTCCCCCTAACAGGGTGAACGCTATCAGCAATGTCTTGCGATACCCAAACCGGTCTGCCAGTGCGCCGCTGATGATCGGAAGGAAATACAGAATGGGTTGAATCGTTCCTTTGATGATTCCCACCCCTTGCTTGGAAAAATCCAAAATATCCGTCAAATAAACCGACAGCACGCTCATCATGCCGTAATAGGAACCTCTTTCAAAAAATTCGAACATGATGACGATCCAATACTGCCCTGGAAACGACTGCAACATGCGCTTTTTTTCAGGTTTTTCGCTCATGGATTTCCTTTCACGATTGGTATAATGCCCGGTCGGAATTTGATCGGAAATATAACCAAAACAGATACCAAAGTCAACTAAAAAAGCGGCAGGTGGGATCGGGATGGGGCGTTATTTTTGAATCCAAATAATTCTGTGTTGAGCTATCACTTGCGAATCCGTGATAGCCTTGCGTTATTTATTTCGGGAATGTAAATCTGCAAGTAGGATGATTTTTATGTCCATGCGGCACAGAAAATTTGTAATGCCATGAATTGAATTATTATATTAGCAATTCCGCTTTTAGGATGGCATTGAACTCTATTTAAACAACAATTTATACATAAAAAACGCCAATTATTAATTTTCGCTGTGAATCACGTTGTTTCAATTTGATACGCTGTGCCAGTATTAAACAAAAAGCATATAATCTTTTATTTTCAAAATGATAACAACTTATCTTAAATTCATCTCCACCAAAGATGTGCATCAGTGGATCACTTCGACGAAATCGCGTGATCGCGCAGTTTTAAGACATAAAAAATAATGCAAAGCTGAATTTGATTTAATTAGCATTATAAACAGCAAAAATACAGTTCCTTGATGTACAAATCCAAATAACAGCATAAGTAATTTGGTTGCTCCACCAGTTCGCATAGCATTAAGTATATTATTTTCAGATAGATAAATTACAATACCAATTTTTGTTCCCCAATTCACGTTTGCTCTGTCCATAAAAATTTCAATTCCGCTATCTTTGCTAATAATGGCATAAGCTTTGCGATGTTTAATCATCGTAAGGCAAATTCATTATAAAATTATTACGCATTACTTGCTTTCTCACCATATTTGAGATTTTGATTGTTGAAATGCCTTAAATTGGGGGTGCGTTTAAACTTTCTACTCTTCCTTGGTCTATTTTATTTCTATTTCCTGACTTCACCCTGAATCCTGTCGCGGGAAATTATACAAACAGCCTCTAATTGGTATCCGAATTTCTCAAACATTTGGTAATTTTACTAATTCCCCTTTTTTTAAAACTTAACTTATTGGATTTAAAAATGAAGCGATTCAATTCAGTTTTATGCGGACTGCTCGCATTCATTTTTAATACGAGCGCATCGTTTTCTCAATTTCTTGCCATCAATCCACCGGAAATTTCCTTTACGATTGAATCAGCAGTTGATGTCCACGAGTTGCCTGGCACGGTGGTGCTTGCCGTAAATTCCGACGCTGCGAACTGGAACATTCATTGTACCGCACAGGGCTTTCTTTCACAAAATTCCGCCAATAGTATCCCGGAATGGAATCTATTTTTGCACCATGAATACTCTCCGACCGAAAATATGGGTGCCGGAATGGGATACCAACGTATGAATAATTCAATTGTTCTTGCCAGCGGAATTGCCACAAATGGCGAATATAAGGTCGTAAACACCTTGAGCTTCAAATTTCAGGTTCCTTCAGTTTTCATTCCCGATTTGTACCGCGGCGAAGTCCAACTGCAATATTTTGATAATTTGGGTAGAACGGAAGAGGTGGTTTTAAATCTAGCTCTTCAAGTGAACCGGGTGATTACGATAACCTCCTCGCCGCTCAGCTTGAATTTCCACACATTCAGAGAACCCGGGCTGTATCAGATGCCGGATAATTTATCCTTCCAAATTTATTCGAATAACAATGAATGCAATTTAAGGATGATCGTGTCGCCGTTTATCGGGAATCATGGCGAAAAAATCAATTCTGATATCGTATTTGCCAATGTCGCCGGTGTTACTAAATGCGGTGATCTGGGCGCGGGTCCTGATTACGCCGGTCTCAATGAACCGTATGATTTTCCGATGAATCTCAATTATTTAGAATCGGAACACGCTCTTTATTCCGGCTCAGGAGAGTTGCGCTTTAAGTTGCGAACAGGCTGGCAACATCGACCGGGGGATTACACGGCAACCTTGCAATTAATTCCCCTGGCTGAACCTGCCACGGGGATTATCGTATCGCTTACGCTAAATATTGCCGAATTCAGCGTCATGAGTTTATCCGAATCCAGTATTCATTTTCATGCGAATGGACCGCCAGCGCTCTGGGATGGCGATAAATCGGTAAAGCTTTTTGTTGGGTCAAATTGCAATAATTGGAGTGTAACGGGGCAGGCGACCAATTTGGCAGGCTCAAAATCTATTATTGATAGCAAGAGATTATTCATAAAGAAAATTCCGGACGGATACGACGGTGATGATGGCGCAGGGATTGGCTATCGATCACTCGAGAATCAAATTGAGATTGTTACCGGGTCGCAAATTGCACCAACTGATGTATGTCAAATGTTGTTCAAGTTGAAAACCCTGGAAACGGATCGTCCGGGTCATTACGAGGGAACGATTACATTCACGATGTTGGCAAATCCATGAGAACAGGCATGATAGCGAGTTGTATTGTCGCGCTTACCATTTTGGTATCAAACCAGATAAGCGCCTTTGATTTCAGTGTTTCGCCGCCGATTATCCGGCTCAAGCTGCATCCCAATTCAGCGAAACAGATTTCACTGGATATTCACAATCGAAACCTGAAAGAGCTTTCGCTGATCGCGGAAGTGATGGCATTGGAATTAACACAAACTGGTGAAGCCCAACCAGCACAAAAATCGGAGTGGTCGTGTGCGGACTGGATAACGTTGTCCCAACGCCAGATTAGACTTTTGCCGGGTGAAAACCGCAAACTTTCGGTAACGATAACCGTGCCTGCCAATATCGCAGGCGGAAGATATGCGACCATCCTTTTTCGCACTGAAACACCGCAGAATACAGAGAATCACGTTAAATTAATCGGGCAAATGGGTACGATTATCATGATTGAGTCGTTCGGTGCTAAAAATGTCAGCGGATTGATTGAAGGTTTTGCATATCAAAAAGATGGCAAAGCGATCCGGTTTGGGGCGACGATTCGAAACAATGGAAACATTCATTTTAAAGCGGATGGTTCAATCGTGATCATGGATGAACAAAACAGGATTGTTGACAGATTGAATCTTGAGAGCGGAACCGGAACGGTTTTGCCGGGCGGTGTGCGCAGATTCGAAGCTACCTGGTCGAATCCTCGGAAAATGCTACCGGGAAAATACCAGGCGAAACTGAACCTTCGGATTCCGGGAGGACGTGGTATTTTGCAAGATGTTCAAATATTTACCTTATAAAATAACAATAGCCGGTTATCAGGCCGCCAAACCTTTCACGATAACCGGCTTTCCCAACCAAAACCTGTCGAATCCGACAGGTAGGTGGTTTTTTAATATACCATCTGTGGCAGCAAAAATCAAGCGAATTATTATTCAAATAATAGAAAACTCTGAATAATCAGGAGCTTGTTCGGTTTGTCACGTGGTGCTTGATGTGCTCACGCATTTCTGCACATTTAAGCCTACAAAGGATCACAGGGCTTACGAGATTGCCGGTGGCGGAACGGCACCCGCATCCCGTAGCTTTTATGGCATCTGAAGGGGGTGAGTCGGGTATAAGCTTTTCATTTATTGAAGGATTAATGAGAAAATTATATTTCCGGTGCGCTTTTTCGCGCGGGGAAGGAGTTCACCGATTTGACTATCTAACTGGAGGACCATCACAATGAAGCGTTATATCATCCTTGTTGCAGTGCTGGCATTGGCTGCGAATGCGTTTGCTCAAACTAGTCCATGGCCCTTTATCTGGGGAACGGCTGGCTCGTTCGTCGGCTATGCCTGCCCGTATGATGCGGACGGCTATATCTACGATCCCAGCAGTTATACATGGGAACATGGCACTGAAACCGGCAAATCCTATTTCACCGTCACCTGCGATATTGAAATGTACATGTCGATGCACTTCGATGCAACCGATATCTATTTTCATATTGCAGATGACCGCACCTCGATGTCGGCGTACGTCAACGGCTGGCTGGCATCAAACAACGGACAGTGGCTGTTTGTGAGCTCGGAACTCGACACAAAAGATCTGACCAAATTATTCTTTATCGAGGATATTTTCGGTCGTGACCGTCAATGGTATATCGATCACGGGCGCCCCATGCCGAATGACATCCCGGTGGAATGGTTTCTGATGGAACCCGGGGATGCCGACTGGCGCGTGCCGCAAAGCTCACAATCTGGTAACAATGGACAACTGTGGGGTTTGACCTGGTTACTTGCCAATGGCGAACCGTGCACGCATTCGTTTCAGATCAAGATCAGAATCACACCGGAGTTTCATCAACCGGACGGTCGTTATGAAATGGATCCGCTGGTAACGGCGGCTCCTGTTTTATAACCACAATTAAGCGATGAGATTGGTTTCCCGTGGCTATCGCGGGAAACCAATTGTATCTCGAAGGGAAATTGAATATGCGAAACAGATTGCTTTTTTTATGGTGGATTTTTTTATTATCCCCATCCGTTCGAAGTCAGGAAATCCGAATGGGACCCCCCATTATCGAATTGAGCACGACGCCGGCTTCCACCCAAACATTTTATTTGAGCATCATAAATCAATCCGAGTACGATGTCGGGTGCACTTTATTGACCAAAAGCATGGATGTCACGCCCGGTGGCATGCCGTTTCCGGTGGATGAAGCGGAGAGGAGCGCCGCCCCATGGATAAAAATTCACCATGACACCGAATTCGCCCTGAAAGCCAATGAAACCCGTCGCATCCGCTGCAGCTTTCAGCCTCCCCTGAAAAGCGAACCGGGTGGCTACTACGGGATGATTCTATGCCGGACTTCAAACGCGCAACGGGTGCGAGAGGACAAAAGCAAATTGAAAACCCGCTTGCAGTTGAAGTTCCAATTTGCCTGCGTCGTGATGGCAGTCGTCAAGGGTGCACGAATTCAAGCGAAAATTGAACCCGAAGGTCCGACGATATTTTCAGGAAACCGCTCCGGGACAAAATCAGAGAGAAATTGGTATGTGGAGGTGCCGCTAAGAAACGATGGTAATATCCATGTCATTTTGACCGGAGACGTCCAGCTTTTCAGTGAATCCGGACAACTGGTTAAAAACATCGGGCTTGTGGCAGGAAAGGGTTATTTGCTTCCCAAACAGCGCCGCGTATTTCGAGCGGAAGGGAAAAACCCGCTGCCCGACGGCGTTTTTATCGCTCACGTTCGGGTTGGTCAACCCCGAATAAATAAGTATGCCACCGAACGAATTCCGTTTTATGTTCTCAACGGACAGGTGTATCCGGGTTCGCCTGACAGCGAAAAATCAGCCGATTTGAATGAAACCAGCCAGGGTTTCGTGCTTGACAAATCCGATTTGAAGTTGGAGATCGTGCCCGGTGGTCGGCGCGTTCAAGTGATCCAGTTGACAAATATTACGAATCATCCCATAAATGTAAATGCGACCATCATGCCATGGGATCAAAACGAAAACGGTGATATCATTTTTCCGGAAAAGAGCAAGCACGAACAGCATCTGTCAAAATATATCTCGTTAACACCATCATCGTTCTCGATTCCGCCGAATCAAAAGCAGAAAATCAAACTCAATTTCAGCGTTCCCAGGGATATAAAAGGAGAATTTTTTGATGCGATCGTATTCAATCGCGCGGAAACCGCAATTACCCAACACGCATCCTTACTGCTCACACAAAGCGTGCTGGTTGCAACGAAAGCCAAAGGAACCGATAGCGCAATCAACGATGTAACGGATATCGCAATTAATCCGGTGAAAGACAAAGGATTAAAAATTCAGGTTCGCATCAGAAATAGCGGTAATGTGACAACCTATCCCGAAGGGCGCATCAGTTTTTTTGATTCGAAAAACACCAAAATTAATGAAACGATCAAATTCGGTGAGGACGCGTACATCCTGCCGATGAACACCTATACCTTTGAGATTGAATGGGCGTACGTGTTACCCTTTGGAAATTATCGTGCCGAATTGCTGTACACCTATTCAAAGGATAAGCCTGATATTAAAAAGCTGGTAAATTTTGTGATAAACTAAAGCGCGCCGGAGGTTTCGATGAAAAAAGGATTATTGATATTTATTTGCTCGTTTTGCCTTCATCAAACAGCGAAAGCAAGTCATCCTGCACCGAATTTTATTGTCATCAATGAAATTAAAACATTCGGTTCCGCAGGTGCTCATGACGAGTTCGTAGAGCTGTTCAATGTATCCGATTCGCTGTTCGACATCAGCGGTTATCAACTCATCTATTTTTTCGCTTCAGGGCAGCCATACAAGGTCGTGGCTACTTTCCCTGATTCGACATTTATAAAACCATATCGGTATTTTTTACTCGCCTCTGCCGATTATTCCGATAACAAACAACCTGATGGCACCCTGACAGAATGTTTGCTGTCCAATGGTCAGTTGCTGCTAACTGATTCAACGAAAACCGATACGCTGGATGCCGTCGCCTGGGGTCAGATTTCTGCGCTCATCACGAATGAAGGAAAATCCGCGAGTTACCACGTGCCGGTAATCGGGCCCTCAGTGTCGCCCGACCTGCAGGGCGAACCGCGCTACAGTCTGCAGCGCAATCCGGAAGGAACGGATACAAATGAGAATTTTTCCGATTTTAAAATTCGGTATGTCCCGACGCCGATGAATTCATCGGATTCATTGAAAATGATCATCTGCAACTCATTGCAAGCCGTTCCAAAAGAAAATAATACCGTTGAAATCAGTTGGAAAACCATTACCCGATTAAAAGATCAGCAATTTGATATTCTGGAAAAAATCGGGAATCAGACCGAGTGGCAGCTTGTTGAGTCAGTCTCAGCCGCACCCGAAATAACCCGACTGGATACAAGCTGTTATGTTCTCAATCATGAAATCAAGAATGCCTGCGTCGAGTATGCCTTTAGAATACGGGAACTTGATTTCACCAAACACGCCAGATATTCGGAAATCGTAACCATCCGCCCGCTTCAGCAGCGGGACAGGGTACTTCCAAAAGCGTACAGCATCGCGCAAAACTACCCGAATCCCTTTAATCCTGCCACGGTCATTCCATATAAGTTGCATGCCGACGGGAAAATCACAATACAAATTTTGAACATCTACGGACAGCTTGTAAAGGTACTTTTTGATGGCTCGAAATCGGCAGGAAGCTATGAATTGTCATGGGATGCTACGGATACGGCAGGTCGGCACGTGGCTTCGGGGGAATACATCCTGGTATTCGATTATAATAATATCAGCATATCGGCTAAAAAAATAATTGTTCTTCGATAATTTGGTTTTGGATTCTAAACAGGACATCGGGCATGAGAATTTTAATTCGAACACTATTTCGATGCTATTATCAGCAATTTGTGCACAGCTTGCTTTTACTAATCTGTTTCGCATCATCATCAGCCGCTTTACCAGATTCCACTGAAAACGATTCAAAAATACAACCGTATGTGTCAAATGTTTTCTTTGAAACCGATCTGCGGCAGGCACTGAAGGATTTAGCGGATGAGGCAGGGATTCCCATCATCCCGGATAAAACAGTTCAGGGATTGATCACACTTGAATTCAATAATGAACCACTTGAGAACGTGCTCAATAAAATTCTTTCGAGCGGTGGATATACGTTCAAAAAATATGATGGTTATTATTTAGTCGGATCGCCGCTTCCGGAAAATTCTTCATTTCCATTTTTGACACAAACTGAGCATTACATTCCCGGTCACATTCTTGCGGAACAGATTCCCGGATTGCTCTCCGATTATTATCATCCTTTCGTTCGAGTGAATAACAAGACGAATTCGGTGGCGATTACCGCTTCACCTGAACTTATTTCGATTATAAAAACCAGCATCGCCCGCATCGATGTTCCGCCCAGACAAATTTCAATTGAAGCGGTGGTCACGGAATTATCAGATGAAGCGAAAAATGCATTGGGAATGGATTGGAACTGGTTAGGCAACGCCGGCAATGAGCAGCTCGGGCTTCGTACCAACTACAATTCGATCTCAAACGATTCCAGTTTTATCACGCGACTAATCAGAACCGGGGTGAATTATAAGCGCTTCAATTATAATGTCATTCTGCAATTGAAAGCGCTGGCGACCGATGGCAAAGCCAAGATAAAGGCAAATCCAAAAATTTCAACAATCAACGGAAAAGAGGCAACCATTTTTATCGGTCGCGAGCGATATTTCTCCATCGTCACCGGTCCGGTGAATTATCCGTATACACGCCTCGAAAAAATCCCTGCCGGAATCACCCTCAAGATAATTCCGCGCGCTTCCTGCGACGATGAAATTACCGCGACTATAGAGTGCGAAGTCAGCGAGGTAAACGAAATAGGCACGTCGGGTCTGCCATTGGTGACGAAGCGAAATGCACAAACAACAATTCGCGTAAAAAGCGGAGAAATAATCGCTATCGGCGGACTTAATCAGGAATATGAACTGAGAACCCAGAAGAAAATTCCTTTACTCGGAAGTATTCCGCTGCTGGGCTATGTATTCAGCCATACGATAAAAGAGCAAGTCAGCAAAGAAATCGCTATATTTATTTCGGCACATCTGATTTCAGAGTCCCAACAAAAAGCCATGGAATCAACTAAAAATTAAAGGGTCAGGCTCAGATATTGGTTTTTTCATGGTTTACAACGCCTCCTGGGTTCCAAAACAGGCGTTTTGGAACCAGAGACTGAGGGATTACAGCGTCAACCCGAATCATGGATTATTTTCACGCAGCTATTTCAAATCCCGCAGCATCACCCCCTCAATCGCCTGATATACTCGTCTCGATCCGAAATTTGCATCCATAGGTCATCACAAAACAAGGTAAAATTACCGAATGCTCACATGCATCAATTTTATCTGGGAAATTATAGTGCAACGCGCCAGATGGTCCAGAGCAGGCAATGATCCGGATGGCAGTTCACAAAATTTTGCAGGGCAAAATAAAGCATAAAATAGAACCAGCATTTTTCAATGACACAATGCTTCTGATATATTTGGGGAACTATTACCGGTCGGGCAATGTCTATTTCATATCATCCCATTTCAAAAGTTAAATCCGACCCTGGAAAGCCAATGTGAAATAATCATCAATACGAATGAAGCAAAATTGTCTAAATTATTTAAAAGCACTGCGTCCGCAGCAATGGAGCAAAAATCTGTTGCTGTTTGCCGGTATCGTATTCTCGCATAATCTGCTGGTGCCTGGTCGAATGCTGCGCGCACTGGCGGCTTTCGTGATATTCTGCTTGCTGTCAGGCGCCATTTATCTCGTGAATGATTTGTTCGACATCGAGGAGGATCGACAGCATCCTCTAAAGCGGCAACGACCATTGGCTGCCGGTGCTATCAGTAAAATGCAGGCAACGCTGTTCGCATTGATGCTGCTTTTACTTTGTACTGGCAGTGCATTTGTGCTCCATCATTGTTTCGGGATGGTGGCGGCACTTTATGCGCTGAGCCTGATCGCATATTCGGCTTATTTGAAACGGGTGGTCATTCTGGATGTGATTATTATTTCGGCGGGCTTCGTATTGCGAGCTGCGGCAGGCGCGATTGTCATCAACGTCGTGATTTCGCCCTGGCTGCTCGCGTGTACGTTTTTCATGGCGCTGTTTCTTGCGCTGGCAAAACGCCGGCATGAACTCACATTTCACGGCGTAACGGAAAATTGCAGGCGAACCAGCCTGACCGAATATAGCCCGCTTCTGCTTGACCAGATGATTGCAATCGTTACCGCTTCGACTATGGTAAGCTATGCGTTATACACGATGGCGCCGCGCACGATAGAAGTAGCAGGCACGCACTATTTAATCATCACGCTGCCGTTTGTTGTGTTTGGTATTTTTCGCTACCTCTACCTGGTTTATCGGGAAAACCAGGGCGGAAATCCGGAAATGATTATTTTTTCAGATAAGCCCTTGTTCATTGATGTTATTCTGTGGATAATAGTTATTATTTTGATTCTTTATATGTAAATGCATCGAAGTCGAATAAATAGCCTGCGGAGCGTCAGGCAAATGCTTTTTTCAATCATTAGAAGGTTATTCCGGTAATGAAGACAAAAGCTAAAGTTGCGGTGTTGAAAACATCGCCGTCAACAATTCTCGATGATTATTATACATTAATGCGCTTAGTGGATTATGAAGTTGCCGTACCGGCTGCGAACGAAACGCTCCTCAAATTAAATTTATCGTGGACAAAATATTTCCCGGCGTGTTCATCGCCGCCGTGGCAATTGGAGGCAGTGGTTAAGACGCTTCTCAAGGATGGCTATCCGAAGGAGCGATTGCTTCCGGTAGAGAATAAAACCGTGGTAACAGATCCGAGGAAAGGCGCGAAAAAAAATCGCTGGTCGGCGGTAATGGCAGAATACGGTCTAACCTTTACCGCGTTGCCCGAAGTCGAGTGGGTACATTATCAATTCAGGAGCAAGCTGTTTCGATTGAACCAGATTTTTCCCGATGGGATAGAAATTCCCAAAATGTTTATCGGAAAAAACATTATCCATTTGCCAACGCTGAAAACGCATGGGCACTCGATCACAACCGGCGCGGTTAAAAATTCATTTGGCGGATTGCTGAAGGAAATTCGGCATTACGCGCATAAATATATCCACGAGGTTCTTGCGGATTTGATGCTCATGCAACGGGAACTGCATCCCGGCATTTTTGCGGTAATGGATGCCACGGTTTGCGGAGATGGTGCCGGTCCGCGGACGATGGTGCCCAAAATCAAAAATTATATCCTCGCCAGTAGTGATTGCGTTGCCATAGACGCAATCGCTGCCAAATTGATGGGATTCAATCCGCTGGAAATACCTTACTTAAAAATTTGCCACCAACTGCAATTAGGTGTCGCTGATCCGGAAAAGATTGAGGTGGTTGGGGAGGATATTTCGAATGTCAATTTCGGCTTCCGGACCAGGAAAAGCCTTGTTATTTGGGGCGATCAACTGCTGCGACGGGGGGCACTGCGATTTTTGGAGAAACCTGCATTGCATTCATCACTTGCGGCGTGGGCACCATTGGCGTCCAACCTGTACCACGATTTTTTCTGGTACCCGATTATTGGCAAATCCAGAATCCGCAAATTCATGCAGTCCGAATGGGGGCGGTTGCTGCAAACATATCGCTAGCGTGTCCCACGAATATATCCATCGAATGGGTATAAGTGGAACATTTTGGAATGCATCTCCTTTATGCGATGCGAATCGTGAAATCCATAAAAGGGCTTTCACTCCAAAGCATTATAGACCATCATTAAATGGAGTCCGACCGAAAAGTAGCGATTTTTGAAATTTAAAACAAAATCAGAAAACACTTATCCGGTCCTGTCATGCCCGAATGCTTCTGTCGGGCATCCATTTAACTGTCTGAACAATAGATTCCCGTGGGCGGCACCCCGCTTAAAACGTGCGGGAATGACAAAAACCGCGGACTCTAATTGGAGCATTGAATTCCGCCGGTTCCAACGAGAGTCTAACTCGTGCCTAGCGTAAATCCTTGCGCAGATCTTTGGCAACCGGTCTGCCATCATTCAGCGATGAGAGTTGAATCAAATCTGCCAGCACAAACCTTGCCTCAATTAGCACTGCATCCGGCTGTGGCATTCTGTCTTTTATTTCCTCATCTTTAGCCAGCGGCGGCAACCCTTTGGCTGTTCGTCTCTGATTTTCTCTTTCAAATCGGTTCGCTTCCTGCTCGCTGCGCTCTTGTTGCCGGACGGCTTCATTTAATGAAAGCGAATTTCGATCCTGATTTTCTTTGTAAAGCTCAAGATCTTGTTCAATATATGTGAACTCCGGATTCTTTGCAGTTCTCTGGTGCGATCGTTCCAGTAACTGATTTAAATAAGGTTTGACTTTTCCGAGGTTTTGAAAGTTCGTGGATTGAATTTGATCCCAGGGCAGCGCGTTCTTTTCGGTATTCTCGCCGATCTCCATTTCATTTTGCACCGAAGGAAAAATAATATCGGGGATAACTCCCAGGTGTTGCGTGCTGCCTCCGGCGATGCGATAAAATTTTGAAATCGTTATTTTCAATTGCCCCAATTTTTCCGGAGCCCGGGGCATAAACTGATTCAAGTTGAGGAGCGTCTGGACAGTGCCTTTGCCGAACGTTTGTGAACCGAGTACAACACCTCGATCATAATCCTGGATTGCGGCTGCAAAAATTTCTGATGCCGATGCACTGAACCGGTTGACGATTACTGCCAACGGTCCGTCATATACCACATCCGGATCGGTATCCCGCTCCACATCAACGCTGCCATTTGTTTTTTTGACCTGCACTACCGGACCGGTTTCGATGAATAGACCGGAGAGAAGTATCGCTTCCTGAAGGAAGCCGCCGCCATTATTTCTCAAATCGATAATTAATCCATCCATTCCGGCGCTTTTCAACTCTTCAATCAGGCGCTTCACATCGTTGCTGGTGCTTTTATAGGTTGACGGATGAAGTCTTTGATCCTTGTAGTCCGCATAAAATGTAGGTATCGTAATGACGCCAATCGTGTATTCGGTGCCATCATGTTCCACTTTCACCGTATCGCTTTTAGCTTCGCGATCTTTCAGGACGACCTTATCGCGTATGATGGAGATGACTTTGGTTTCATCGTTGGAAATGGCGTCGGCTGGGATGATTTGCAGCCTCACCAGCGTTCCTTTTTTGCCCCTTATTTTTTGGACCACATCATCGAGGCGCATTCCGATTACATCCAGCATTTGCCCGGATTCGCCTTGCGCCACGCCGATAATTCTGTCGTTCGGATTGAGTTGCTTGCCGCGATCCGCCGGACCGCCGGGGATGATGCTATGGACTTTTGTATACACATCATCCTGTACCAGAGAAGCGCCAATCCCCTGGAAAGACAGCGACATTTCGATACCGAAATTATCTGATGTAATCGGCGAAAGATATGCCGAATGCGGATCATACGATTGCGCCAGCGCCGTCATAAATAACTGAAAAACATCTTCTGCATCATATTCATCAATTCGTCGTTCAAAATTGGTATAGCGTCGCGTCAATATCGAATCAATTTCAGCCTCGTTCTTTTTTCTCAACTTCTGTTCCAGCGCTTCGTTTTTCAATCGCTTGCGCCACAAATCGTCTAATTCAGCAGCATCTTCAGGCCAGCGTGCATCCGTTCTATCCGGCTGGAATCGTTCATCCTCGGTGAAATTGAATTCTTTGGATAACAGGTCTAAAGCGTACACGATGCGCTCATGGACGCGTGTCTTGAACCGATTAAAAATTAAATATGCGGGTTCCAATTGACCGTTTTTCAGTGCGTCATCCAATTCATGCCGGTAGTGCGAAAATTCCCTGATATCAGAATTGAGAAAATAGCTTTTATTCGGATCTAAAATTTCGATGTACTGCTCGAGCTGTTTGGCGGATATTTTATCGGTTACTTCTGTGTGCTCATAGTGATAGCGCGGCAGCAGCTTCGAAATGATATATCCGGCTTTGGGATGCTGCTCTTCTGGGCTCAAATTCTCAAGTGATGCTGCAAAGCCGTTGACGTTCAGCAAAATGCTGATTATTGTTATCAAACGGAAGATTGATTCGATCGGCTTATATTTCGATTTGCATTTCGACATTTTCAAGTTCACTTTTCACCTCTATTCTATTAATGGTACATTTCGTGACTTTATTACATACCTTTACCACAACATTTTTTGTACTTTTTTCCGCTACCGCAGGGGCAGGGATCGTTGCGACCGACTTTAGGCTCTTCCCGGCGGTAGGTTTCGACTTTTTGCGGCAATGCCATCTCAGGATTTTCTTCCATCATCTGTCTCGGTGTTTTGCCTTCAAAAGCCTCACGTGGCGTTTCCATCCATTCGCTCTGCAGGTGTTGGATGTTTTTCTGCATGTCCTTTTCCATATCTGCCATATCAATTCCTTTTTCCTGACAGAAAAGGCTGAAATCCGAAATGAATTGACCTTTTGGCGATTCAAGCATTTGCTGCAACGCATTCATGTCGACGCCGGGGGGCAGAGCCATCCCTTCCGGCAACTCCATTTCCGTCAATGCAGATAAATCGAATTTTTGCTCTGCGGAGATTTCTTCGGGCGAGATTTCCGGTTCTACTTCAGCCAGCGTTTCGGCTTCATTTTCCCCGGGATGGACAATTGTTTTTATCGGAACTAATATTTCGGTAAATGAGGCAATTTTATCGGCTTCCTCGGACGAGAAAATCTGGCTCGCGATCCAATCAATCGCCTCGCCATCTTCCAGCAATTCTATAATTTCATCAGGCTCAAATTTGTCAATCTGATGGTTTTCGCAAAATTTTTCCAGCTTGTCTTTCAGCACATCAAGGCTATTTTCAGCAATCTCCTGCTCCATTCAAAGCTCCTCGCTCGAAAGTTGGTATCATCAAATTGGGTAGCGCACCTTGATAATTTCAGCCGGTTCGGTCGACTTCCGCTGAAATGTGTACGTTGCGATGCCGGCTGGGATCAGAGCCGATTGACCGATTGGCAGCGCGAGTGTTTCTATCTTACCGGCGAATTCATAGATCAGGTTAACTTCGCCCCGAACAATTGTTACTGCCTGAAATACAGTAGGTTTAGACAGGCAAAATTCTTCAGGCGTATTCAATAGAACTTTTTCTATCACAAAATGTTTCTTGTGTAGCAATAAAAATTCCATATTTCCTTCCGACTGTTGTTGCAAGCGTGGTATGCCCTTGACCTGCCGGACAAACGCCTGTCCCCGCTGCCCATCGAAATTCGTGACAGCAAACGATTCATCCGCATGTAGCGGGCGGGGATTGCCGGAAGGATCGGGCTCCCCGTTTTGATTATATTTCCGATTCCAATCCCAGAAGCGATAGGTTGTTTCCGAGGTTTGTTGAGGTTCGAGCAAGGTGACGCCTTTGCCGATGGCGTGAATGGTTCCGGCGGGAATGAAGTAAATATCACCCGGTTTGACCTGTACAAAATTCAAATAGTGTGAAATGTCAACTGCCTGAAAGAGTGCCTCGCGCAGTTCTTCAAGTGTTACGTGCGGTTTGAAGCCGAGATAAATCCCGCTGCCTGGTTCCGCATCCAGAATGTACCAGGCTTCGGTTTTTCCCATTTCACCGGGCTTCAAAATTTTATCGCCATCGGCGGGATGCACCTGCACAGATAAATTATCGGCAGCATCAAGTAGTTTGATTAAAATGGGTATCTGCCGGTTAAATTTTTTCGAAATCGTTTTGCCCAATATTTCTTCGGCAAATTCATCCAGAAGTTTCGGCAGGGCAATTGCCTGTTGTCCATTTTCACCCAAATTATCAAAAATGGTAGGAAATTTCGGATGCCCCGATATCTCCCAAGATTCGCCAATTACCAGGTCATTCGGCAAATTGAGCCATCTCTTGTAAATTCTAGCTATTTTAGTGCCCCCCCAGGGCGTGCGTTCGCGGGGGGTGAAATTATCCGCCCGGGGGATTAGCGGGCGATATCCGATTGATTGGTGTTTTTCTATACTCATAGCTCGCATTCTTATAATTTCTGATCCGGCATCATCGCCGGCGGAAGGAGTGAAGGAACGATCCGCATCATATATTCGCTTCAATAAGTTTTTCTATCCGAATGTTTCTGCCATACACAAATTCAAATAGATCCCGTTTCTTTTCGAAGCCATAGATTTCAGCATCGCAATTTCCCCGGCAGTGAAGCGTCAGATTGATTTCATTTGCATGCCATTCGCAACCAATCCGCTGAACCGCATTCGTATGACTGCGGTCCAGCCCGTCGGCGAGGCGCAACAAACTGGATAATTGGCTGACCTTCACTTTTTCTGCGGGTGACAAAGCGGCGTATTGCGAGTGAGAATCCGCCGGAAAAGCCTTTCGATGATATCGGGCGATGTTGGCGATGAGCAGCACCTCCCGCTTGGACCAGCCTGCGATGCCGTAATTAAGTATCATATCTCTCGAATGCTTATGATGTTTGCTTCCGCTGATCGCCCAGCCAATATCGTGCAACAAACTCGCAGCTTCCAGCAACTCGCTGTCCGCAGCCTTTAGCGAATGCAATGCGTTCAGTTCATCGAACAGCATGAGAGCAAGTTTGCATACCTGTTCTTCATGTGCCGATTCGCCCAACAGGCTGTCGCGCAATTCGCGGACCGAAGTCATATTTCGATTCATTCAACTTTTCCGGGATCTCAAAATTCTGTCAAATATAAGCCGCAGATTTTACAAATATCGCCGATTTTTCACTATGACATCTTCGTAATCAGCGCTGTGCCTTTCATCAATTATTCGTAAGGCTATGTTCGTTATCTTCAATTTCGTCCGGCGCGCTTCATGAGTGCGTTCATAAATCGTCGGTGAGTAAAACGCCGAAAAGGAGATCGCGCAAACTAACTGTGATTGCGCTTAAATTCAACATTTCAAGGCTTTCGGCAAGAATGGCTGCTCCGGCGAGAATAACGTCCGCTCGTTTTGGATTCAAGCCGACGATTTTGCGGCGCTGTTCAATGGTTCTTGAACGAAAATCAGCAACCATTTGGATCAGCTTATTGCGAGTGATTTCCATGAGATGAATCTGTTCAAACAGTGACTCGGCGAGGGAGCTTTGCACCTGGGCGAGGGTGGAGGCAGTGCCCCCGACTGCAATGCCCAGAAATGTCTCTCGCGGGAAATTTTCTAGTTTCGGCGCCAATTGTGCCCTGACGTATTTCTGAAACGCATCAAATTCCGTATCTGTTACGGGATCGCTCGCAAAGAAGCGCTCGCTTAAACGGCGGCTGCCGATATCAATTGAAATTTTGGTGTGCATTACGCCACCGGTGGCAACGATGTATTCGGTACTACCGCCGCCTACGTCGATCACGATGGCATTCGTATCCGCCGGGAAATCGCTGAAAACGCCAAGGTACGTAAGCCGTGCTTCTTCAGCGCCTGAAATGACATGGCAGGTTCTGCCGGTGCGTTCGCTTAGCGCATCCAAAAACAGAGAGCGATTGCGCGCATCCCTAACAGCGCTGGTTGCCACAATCCTGACTTGCCGGATGTGATTCGCGCTAATGATTTCATTATATTCCAGCACCGCGTCTATCACCCGTTCCATCGACGCCGGGGCGAGTTCACCGGACTTGCCCAATCCCTCGCCCAACCGCGTTATGCGCTCCTCGTGCAGCAGGGGCGATAGCTTGCCTTTGCCGCGCCGCTCCACGATGAGTAGTCGGGTTGAATTGGTGCCGATATCGATTGACGCATGCTTTTCCATTTTTTTTCCTGTTGCGTTGGCTGCGTTTTGAATTGAAGCTGTTTTATTGCGTTTCAGAATTTATCTGAAAAATACGAAAAACAGTGCCTAATGTCAAGTTAAAATCCTTCATGAGGTAATGCTTCAGTTGCTGGTTTTTTTCATGATTTGCAATGCCCCCAGGATTCACAAACGGGAGTTTGGGAAGCAGTCACTGAGGGATTTGCCTTCATAAGGTAATCGATCAGTTATTGGAAGGGGATTTTTTAATGATGTATGAAGTGCTGCGGCGCATAAAGGCGCCGCACTCCAAACATCTCGAAATATGCCGCTGTGAGGGGGCGCTCATGTTGGTTGAACCTTTGCTTTCTTTCCGGAAAACAAATGCTTAAACATACCGTATCAATTCGCTGAAATATGACCTGCATGATTCGAATTGATCCGTCTCCCCGTGTTCAGGTTGGTTAAAAGCGGCAACCCAGAAATTAGATGCAGCGCAGCAGAACAATCGGTGACTGGTTTCGATTCAAAATCTCAATGTGAAGGCGGAAGTATGAAATTAGTGCAATTTTTTATGCGTTTATTTGAACACAATTGTAATTTTGCAGGTACAATTCGAAGACATGACTGTCATTCTTTTGGAAACAGAATCTTGTCTTCGGGATTGAACACAAAAATTGCCGGACATTTCAATTATGTAGCAGTATTAATCTCAACTCTGAAGTGAAAAGGACTTGAATCATGTCGAGTAACCATTCAAGAACAAAGCGATTAAATTCATCATTGCTGATATTCTTCAAAAATGCACTGCGGGTCGGAATGAGAAATCCGTCGCAGGCGTTCTCATTTATCAGAACACTAGGCTGGCTCGCCAGAGCGGCTCACAGGCGATCAACCTGGAAAAGGCGGGATGTTACCGTACCGCCAATCATCATTTTCAGTGTCACCAATAAATGCAATCTCCATTGCAAAGGGTGCTACGCTCAAAGCTTTCACTCCGCGACAGAGGATGAATTGAGCGCGCAGAAATTGAGAGAAATCACCGAAGAAGCGGAGCAACTCGGTGTATCTTTCTTTGTATTAGCCGGTGGCGAGCCGTTCATGCGCCCGGAAATAATGGATATTATGAATGCTTATCCTCAAATCATTTTTCTTGTTTTCACCAATGGGTTGCTCATCGATGACGCACTCATCCGGCAATTTAAAGCGCAGCGGAACCTTGTGCCGCTCATTAGCCTGGAAGGCACTGCCGAAGATACAGATGACCGGCGCGGTGTCGGCACCTTTGCTTTTCTGGAAAATGTGATGCAAATAATGAGGACTGAGAATATTTTCTTCGGTACGTCGCTGACATTGACCCGGGATAATTTTCCCACCATCCTCGAACGGGCATATATCAAAAATATGGTCGACGCGGGCTGCAAATTTTTCCTTTTTCTCGAATATACGCCAACCGCCGAGGGCACCGAGAACTGGACACTCACGATTGACCAGCGGAACCGTGTCTCCGGTTTTATGGATGCCTTTCGCAACGAGTATCCGGCGCTCTTCATTGCCGTTCCCTGGGATGAGGACGACGTCGGGGGCTGCCTGTCGGCGGCGCGCGGATTCGTTCACATCAATGCTCGCGGCGATATCGAACCTTGCCCGTTTGCACCATTTTCCGATACCAATGTCCGTGATGCCTCGCTGAAAGATGCTCTGCAATCGGAGTTCATGGAAAAAATTCGGCAAATACCTGAATTATCAAGGGAAACGGGCGGTGGGTGCATTTTGTGGAAGGAACGCGAACTGGTTCAATCTTTGCTTAAGGAGGTGGGATAAAATAAATTACCCATCTAATTTTCTTAAGTGGCTATTTCTCAAAATAATTTTAAGCTAAATGTCCAAGTTATTTAATCCCACCTCCTAAATGAGTTGATGCGCGCATAAAAACTTAATTTTATACGATGAAACGAAACCAATTTTGCACATTCAATTTCATTTTTGTGAGACAATTTCAATTTAAAGCGATTCTTTTATGGGCAATTCTGAGCCTCATTCATCAACCCGTCACTGCCGCACGCCAATCAGCCTGGCTGAATCCGCCCGACACAATCGCCATCGATGATGAGAGCAGTGAATTGCTGTATGAAATCGAATTCATGCGCCTGGCAAAACGCCTGGCTGCCGGCAATTTTGAACCAGGGAAAAATCCGGATATCGATCTGGTACTGCAATTCAAAAAAGATGCAGAAGAAGCAGCCGCCAGGGGCAATTATGTGCTGGCACAGATCACGCTGGAGGAAGCCAATGGGTTGTTGACTGGCATTCAAATCCCCGAAGAAGCGCTTGACCAATCAGCGCCGGTATTTGAAGGAACTGAAACCGAAAGAACGGTTCACGTACCGGAGTGTCGTCGGGAAATTCTGTTCGGAACCGATGCCTGGCGCCATGAATTCGAAATGACAACAACCGATAGCGACACCACCTTGCTGGAAGGCGAACAAAATCCGTTTTACGGGATATTGCTCGGTTTTGATTTCATGACCCAAGGGAACACGCAGTTCCGGGGCAAGACGAGTCTAAAAAACAGTCGCGATTACCTGGTTGCAGACGCTGAGCTTTCCGCACGAACCACCTTCAATCGGTCTTCAACCTTTGAATTTGATAACAAACTCGAATGGACAGAATACCACGCGGATAATTTGAAATATTTCCACGATGCCTTTGCATTGCGGACGAAATCCCGGATTGGCGCTCAGACAGATTTCAATGTGCGCACTGAATTGAGTTTCCGCAATTACGCACAAGAGGATGAATTCTACGCCAGCTATTTCCAGGGGAAGCTTTTCGGCTCTATTGATCGCAACATTTTTTCAAGCCACCGCATCGGATTAGGCTATGAATTCCTGTCGCGAATGCACGCGACAGCCGATGAAAAAAATTACCGGGATCACCGGCTCGATGCGACCTGGTCAATGAGCGCAGGTTACAAGATGCGGCTTTTCGTGAATAACCAGATGCGGCTCCGAGATTATGTGCGTGCCGAATCCGACTCCACGTATCAGAACGATTATTTTGACGAGTACCTGCTTGCCAATCTGACGCTGTCGTTAACGGATGATTTTTCGCTGCAGTTGGAGAACAACCTCAATTATCGCGAATACAGGCACCAGAATCCGATTATGCCAACCTATTTTCAAAATGATGTCAAACCGTCGCTGCTATACCGGTTCAATCAGGAAGTTACGTTCAATTTCGGATATTTTTACGGCTTTGCAGCTTATGCTGAACAAACTGCGGAAACCGCTTCATTTGTGAGTAATGAAGACTATAACACCAACGGACCCGCCCTGGGAATCGAAATATTTCATCTGACTAAATTTATGATGAGTTGTTCTTACAGCTATGAGATGCGCCGTTACCCCAATTCGCAAACCAGGGATATCACCAGCTTCAGCCTGTTTTCCGACCGAAATATCCATTCATTGCTGCTATTTTTGCTGTGGGAGTTGACCGATGACATCAGCGTCAGCCTGATTGCTAATTACGATAACGATAAGGACAAGCAGCAGGAACACAGCGATTCGCGCAGCACCATGCTTTCGATTGAGTTTAATTATCAGTTGTGACAGCACCCGGAAATACCTATTTTTTGCCTGCTATTTCAGCCACCCTTATTCGCATAATTCAACACAAATTCGATCCACTTCGAGCGAATATTTTCCTTCAATAATAGTGTTTGCACCGGCTTGCGTTTCAAAATCCAGCCCATGATTTGATTGATAAACAGGATTGGTATCGATTCGAGATCATCGAACAGCAGGTGCTGGAACTTTCCGCGTTCGAGTGCCATAATCAGGATGCGCTCTAACGAATGCTCAGGCGTAAACAAGCGCTGGGAGCGTTTCTCCATGCGAATCGCCGCGCTCGAACAGGCACGAACGCAAACGCCGCAACCGATGCATCGGGTCTCATCGATTCGCGCGCGCATTTTGGGCTTCGCCTGTTGAGTGGTTTCCATCGTGATGCAGTCGATGGGACACGCTTTTGCGCATTTTCCGCACCCCGTGCAGTCCTCATCCGAAATGGTTGAGATAAAATTGCTGGAATACATGGGTTTATGCATAGGACGAAATCGTTTATACGATTCCAGGATGGTACAGCCGCAGCCACAGCAATTGCATATAAATCCGATATTATTTTTGACATTATCGGCAGTTTGCACCATATTCATTTCGCGAGCCATCGCCAGGATATCCAGCGCTTCCGTCTGTTCAATTGGTTCTGCCAGTTTATGGCGCACGAAATATTCCGTCCCATTGCCAAATGTGAGGCACATGCGCAGCGGATGCTCGCAGGCTTCACCCACGTGTTCTTTCACATGCCGGCAATGGCACAGGGCAACGGCATGCTGTTTTGCACTTTTGATCACCCAGGTGGCTTTTTCATAGTCCAGGACTTCGGCGTAAAGCTGTGGATCGAGTGCGTCTTCATGCACCAGTGTGCGTATGAGCGGCGTATCACCCGATATCGCCTGTTTGAGAAATACATTTTCAGGATCGCGCAGCATGTATTCTTCATAGAAATTCGAGAGCACTTTTTGATCGTAATCGTTCCTCACACGCATCATTGAAAATTCGAAGAATCCGATGACCGTCGGCAAGAGCACGTAATAAGCCCTGTCCCTGCCCCGTTGCAGATCGATCACCAGTCCTTTTTCAGCCATGCCATCGAGTTTTTCCTTCAAATATCGAATGTTCTTTCCGGTGCGCTTCTGAATGGTTTTCAGCGACGAAAAGCGAATCGGCATCCGGCTGGCGATAAACGCTTCTTCCTCGGTGAAAAGCAGTTTCAAAATTTCATAAAATGCCTTGTGTTCCGGTGCGCCTACAGGCATGCGATCCAGACGTTGCTGCAGGTTTTGATAGACGGATTTGGCGGCTAAATGTCCCATTTATTCCTCCGATCCTGTTTGAGATATTCATTTTTTTAAATATAATGAATTTTTGAACCAAATCAAGCGAATTAATTTGCGCTGCACTAATCCTCCGATTATGTGAAGAGAATTAGTCATTTTAACTTTTCAAAGAGTTTAAACCTTTGAAAGACTAAACTATGCAATCAGGATCGAAGCCATTACACCTGGATAATTCATAAAGCAGCGGCTTTGCTTTTTTAGCTGCCGAAAAACGAAATTATTAACGGAAGCACTCAAATGAAACTCAGTTTCTAAGGTGTATTTAAGGATGTGGGATAAAATAAATTACCCATTAAAATTTCGTAAGTTGCTATTTATCAATATTATTTTCAAGCAAAATATCCAAGTTATTTAATCCCACCTCCTTAAGTGAGCAATTCAACAATACTTATGATGCCCAAAATCCTTAATCTTAAATGCGCAATCCGCTGCTAGTGCAAGGATTATTCTCTTGCTTTAGATTTGCCTTTAGTTTTTTAGCCACTAATTGGTACTGATGAAACACAGATTCTTTGTGCTGTATTACGCTTATCCGTATTTAATCAGTGAAAATCCGTGGTGAAATTCTATTTGTGTACCTTTTTTGTCTGAATATTGCCTGATGCCCGATAATCGCGATTTTAGCAATTCAATGAATAAAGCAGGTACAACGGTTTTAATTTTTATATTGACATTTTGTTATGATTTAGTTACATTAAACTGGTTTGCTGCAACGGATTTATTTCTCTAAATTTGCAGAACTTCGGATAATTCAGGCGTGTGTGAGAATCTGGGCACTATTTATCATTTTCGAAGCGTTTGGAGGGACTTCAGATGAAAAAAATTCTACTTATATCACTTTGTGTATTAATAAGTTATATATATACAACCGAAAGCTATTGTATCGGGAAGCTGTATGGACGCATACCGTGGCAGGAAAACAGCCCGATAAATAATCTGGATATTATTTCATTCTCCGCAACTGTAAATGTTGGCGATCAGATGGCTGTCAGCCGAATTGTACAGGAATTCTCGAATGCCAGTTGGTGGGATCTCGAAGGCGTTTTTGTATATGAATTGCCGGATGATGCAAAATTGACCGAATTCTCAATCTGGCGCGATGGCGAGAAAATTTCTTATGAATTGCAAACGCTTGATGGCGCAGCAGAAATTTATGAAGAGATTATCACCCGCGAGGATGATCCGCTTTTCCCGGAAAAAGACTCCGCTAACATATTGAGAATGCGGCTTTTTCCTGTGAAGGCACTGAGCAATTTCAAGGTGGAATTGACTTATGTGCATCTGCTGCCCTTTGAAAACGGCGATATTGCATATAACCTTCCTTTCGACGTTTCGGATTATACCGTGATGCCGGTAAGAGATATTCAAATCGAAATCAATATTACATCGCAATACCGGATTCAAAAAGTGGCGAGCAGCTTTTTCGATCAATTGCCAGAATTCAGCATCGAACAACTCACTCCGAGTAACTACAAGATCAGCCTTCAAACAAATAATTATCTGCCCGACAGGGACCTGGCAGTAACCTATGCATTGCAAACCGGAACATCCTATTTTAATGTGCTGACCTATACGCCCGACGATCCGTCAGATGACGGCTATTTCACGCTATGGATTACGCCCCCCGACTCGCTGTTCCAGGATACGATCCTGGTTAAAGAAATTGTTTTCGCTGCTGATCTCTCTTCGAGCATGGAGGGTGAACGCCTGAAGCAATTGAAAGAATCGCTGGTTTATTTTATCGATCGACTCAATCCGGTTGACTGGTTCAATATTATTCCTTTCAGTACCGATGTTGGCGTGTTTCGATCCGATCTGGTGCGCGCCTCGGCTGAAATGAAGGCAGCGGCAACAACCTACATTTCCCAGTTTTCAGCGGTTGGATTAACCAATATCGAAGGGGCTCTGTCCAAAGCGCTATCCCATGAATTTTCTTATCGCAATCGGCGTATCATCGTTCTTTTTACCGACGGAGAGCCAACTGCCGGGATCACCGATTATGCTACAATTTTAGAGAATGTCCAAACTAAAAATGGGGATGATGTGAGCATCTTCACGGTGGGTATTGGCGAAGCTGTCGACAAAACGCTGCTGAGCATGATTTCCGATCAAAATAAAGGATATGCGTTCTTCATCTCCTCCGATGACAGCCTTTCATCCCAATTGACGGATTTGTATCCCCGGATCATCGTTCCGGCGCTCACCGATTTGAATGTGAATTATGGCGCGATTCAGACGTTCGACATGTATCCGATCCGAATCAGCAACATGGTCAAAGGCATGCAACAAGTGCTTCGCGGACGCTACCGGGGAACTGGTGAAATCATGCTGAATTTGACGGGGAATGTTGGCGGCACACCGGTCAACCTGAGCAGTACAGTGGCTTTTCTCGCAAATACAAATGAGTATATCGGCAGCTTATGGGCAGCCGGAAAAATCGATCACCTGCTTTCGCTCATCAAGCAACATGGCGAAGTCCAGGAACTCGTCGACGCAATAGTCTATTTGAGCAAAACATATTCAATTTTAACGCCTTATACCGCTTTCTTGCTGATACTTCCCGGCGAGGGCAGACCCCCTCTGGACGTGGGCGATGCCATACCGGACTTGAAACCAACCGCGTTCGAATTGTCCCAGAACTACCCGAATCCGTTCAATCCCGCTACCAGGATTTGCTATGCAATCCCTGGCGGCAATGCTTCGCTAAGGCATGTTTCATTGAACGTTTTTAACACGCGAGGTGAGTTGGTTAAAACACTGGTGCAGGCGGAACAATCACCCGGAAGATATGTAGTGGAATGGGACGCCACGGATATGACGGGCAGGGCTGTAGCTGGCGGCGTCTATTATTATCATATCGAAAGTGAAGGTTTCAGCGCAACCAAAGCGATGGTTTTGATAAAGTGAGTTGCTGCAATGAATTATAACCGGCGGACAGCAAAATTTTCGATGTGATTTTTACTAGATTTTTTATTTGACATTTATTATAAAATTAATATATTATTTCGTGCAACGCGATGAAAAACTGCGCTGGTGACTGGCATTATTTGATTTTCATTTTCGTAATTATGATGCGATCCGCAAAAGTAGCGCAATGCGTCCTGAAAGATTTCCATTGAGAGCCTATCCGAAATCCTATTTCAAAAAATGAATTGGATCAGGCAAAAATTGTCATAGAACAAAATGGTTTGTCTTTTCAATTTAAATGAGGGAAATGATGGTTAAAGACATCCAGCCCATTTTGAACGGTTGGGAATTCAAACCGAACAAAATATCTGTGCGCAAAATAAAAGGCGCGGACGGCTCGATGAAGCTCCAATTGCGACTCGATCTTGGGCTTCTGCAGATGGAATTGACGGGTCGCCCTGATGGTGCAAAACCGTACGGATATGAATCGCTGCTGGAATATTATGAAGTTTTGCTGCGCGATTACAAGGTGAAATTCAATTCTGATGAAGGATTTTCGCTGGATTCGGAATCGTGTTCCGAACTGCAACGAGAGTGCATTCAATACTATCATCGCTACCTGAGCTTGTTCCAGTTGCGGGAATTCCAGGCTGTCGTACGCGATACACAACGAAACTTGCGCGTGTTCGATATGATTAAAAAGTACGCAGCAGAAGAAATTGATATCTGGAACTTCGAGCAATTTCGACCCTACGTAATTATGATGAATGTAAGAGCAAAAGTTCACATCAGTCTGCAACTCAAAAATCATCACCTGGCGTTAAAGCAAATTTCAGACGGTATCGATGTCATCCGCAAGTTCTTCGATGAATACGGTCAAGGACACCTCACCGATTCTTCCCGCGAAGTTATCTTTCTTGAAAATTGGCTGAAAGAAATCCAGGAAAATCGCCCGCTCTCCGCTTTGGAAAAACTCCAGCGCCAGATGGAGCGCGCCGTGGAAAACGAGGAATACGAAAAAGCCGCTATCCTTCGCGACAGAATTAATGATTTGCGCAGCGCAACCGATATTGAACAATAACTGCCGGGATGTTTTCCGATTGGTAACCAGGCTGTTCAGGCTATACATACTACCGCAATAATCCTGACGAATTTCCAGTGTCATCCGCCATCGGTGTCATGATTTGAGCAATATAGAAAAGGAATTTCAAATGCCTTTCAGAAAATCAATCCTGCCTTTCGCCCTTTCAATCCTTTTATCTGGCATATTTGCTTGCGCAGAGAAAAAGGAACACCTACTCGCTCCCGGGATCAAATATAGACACATTTACGATGAACAAGGTCCGTGGTCGATAAATGTCCTGGAAATCCATCTCCAACATCCCTCATTGCATTTGGTTTCCGTCAAAGCCCATAATCTTCTCTCAGGAACCCAGCCAACCAGTGACATGGCAAAGGAACTCGATTGGTCGGGACACCGGGTTGTAGGCGGGATCAATGCCGATTTTTTTGCCGCAGGCGGAATCCCTGTGGGTACGCAAATCGCTGCTGGGAAAATTATCAAAAGCCCTTCCCATCGCCCGCTATTCATCCTTACGCCGAAAAAGAATCCTGCCATTGAAATCGTTGCTTTGCAGGGAAAAGTAATTTGCAGTAACGATCGATCATTCAATCTAAGCGGAGTCAATCACTCCAGAAATGCGCAGGAATTAATTCTTTATAATTCATTCAACGGCGAGACAACACATACGAATAAATGGGGAACAGAGGTAGTACTGACACCGCTCGATCAGGTTGCAGTCGGCGATACGATTCGTGCGATTACATCACATATTGCAGCAGCAACCGGCAATCAAAAAATACCACCGGATGGAATGGTTTTATCCGGACATGGCGAAGCAGCGCAATTTATAGCGGAGAATGTGGCGGTACAGGATACGATCGCTCTGTTAATTACCCTGCCACCATTTGAGGGACTCATTCACGAGGCAGTCGGTGGTATTCCCAGGATTATCCGCGACGGGCAAATTTCAATCGAAATGGATGGGCAGAATATACGCGAGTCCTTTTCAACCAATCGCCATCCGCGCACGGCAGTCGGCTTCGATGCCGATAGCACCACGCTTTTCATGGTGACTGTCGATGGTCGCCAGCCGGATCATAGCGTCGGAATGACGTTGCAGGAATTGGCAGCGTTGATGCTGAAACTGGGATGCTATCAAGCGATAAATCTCGACGGAGGTGGTTCTACAACCATGTTGGTGGGTACGCATATCGTTAATAAACCTTCGGATGCCACGGGCGAGCGGGCGGTTGCCAATGCATTGATGGTGATTTCTACGACTGCGGAAGATTCGCTGAAGGGATTGACGCGCTTCCTTGCCGCCAGGAATTTATCGACTAACTGATCAGCCGAAACATATCCCCCCATGCTACCTCAACTTATTTCAACAAATAGCGAAAGGTGATTTCGCCGGATTCGATCCGTTGCGGCTCATCCGGAGGCAGGCTATTGAAGCGCCATTTTTTGAACGCATCCAGCGATATTTTTTCCAGCGTCGGATTGCCCTTGATAACCGGCATCGCATCTCCGACCAGACCGCCGGGCAGCACCGAAAATCGCAGCTTTATCACCGCCTGGGTAGCCAATCCTTCCGGATAAACCGGAATCACTTTATAAAGCACCTTCCGAGCGGCAGCTTCCCCTTCAATCGAGAAATGCAGATTGTCCTTGCCTGAATGACTGCCCGGCTCAACTGCTTCTATTTCATTCTCATCCAGGGGGATTGCGCCGGCGTCCGCGGTCTCTTTTACCTCATCGATTGCATCGAAAACATCATTTTTTTCCCCGTTGATCTTCGGGACAGTCTGATTGCGAGCCGGCAATCGTTTCGTCTCTGGCATCAATTTTTGTGTGTCCGGTACCGGAAGCTCTGTGACGGATTTTTCGAGCATACGTCTGCGAGGCAACTCGATGATTTTCTCCTGGCGGGTTTGCTCAGGAACGGTGGCTTCAGGTGTTGTCAGTGGCGGCATTGCAAGGTTATCCGATGCTGTCGGGTATTGCCGTGATGGCGTGCTGACTGCGAAATCCATTTCCGTGAAATCGTGGAACTCATTTATTTGCATGCGCGATGACAGGCATCCGAGGAATGCGAGTATTGCGCCAATCAGGGCGTGAATAATCAAAGAGATAAGGTACGATACATTTATCGTCTTTGATGATTTCATTTGATCGAGCTGCATTTTTTCACCGATATAATAATTTATAATTCCGGTATCGTCGCAATCATGAATTTTTCGGTGCCTGCCAATTTTGCAATATCCACCACTTCCACCAGTTTTTCCAGCGAAAGCCTGCGATCCGCTTTGATAACAACCAGTTTTTCCGGATGATTTGCCAGACTCTGCCTGAGACCGGCGCCGAGTTCTTCGAGATTGAGTTGCTCGCCATTCAGGAAAATCGAACCCGCGGACGTGATCGTCAAAATGATTCGGTCGCCCGGTTCCACCTGTCCTGATACCGCTTTGGGCAATTTCACCTTGATGCCGGGCTGTATGATAAATGAAGAAGATAACAGAAAAAAGATCAACAGCAGCAGCACAATATCGGTCAGTGAAATTGCTGAGAAGGTTAATATTTTTTTACGATTCGTCTGAAAATCCATTTGCAGAAGCCTCACGGTCTATGAGCAGATCCAGCAAATCAACAGAGCTTTGCTGCATGTCGAAAACATGGCTTTCGATTTTCCCTTGAATCCAATTATGGAAAATAATCGCCATAATACCAACCATCAAACCAAAAGCCGTTGTCGAAAGCGCCTCCCAGATGCCCCCTGCCAGTACATCGGGTCCGACGATGCCGCGTCTGGCAACGATTTCGGAAAACGCCTGCATCATCCCGATGACGGTACCCAGGAATCCGAACAACGGCGCAATCGCGGCAATCGTACCCAGGATACCCAGGCGGCGTTCGAGATGATAAATTTCCGCTTTACCGGAGCTTTCAATCGCTTCTTTGACTTCATTGCGAGGGCGCTTGTAGCGCTCCAAACCGGCTTTGGCAATTTTTGCCACAGGTCCCGGCGTTCTTTTGCAATAGAGAACGGCATCGCTGATGCGACCTTTGCGCAACATCGCCTGTATTTGCATGATGAAGCTTCGCGTGTTGACATTCATCTTTCGCAAAACCATAACTCTCTCGATGAAGATCGCCAGCGCAACAACTGAACATATCAAAATCGGCAGCATCAACGCAACGATAAGCCAGCCTCCTTCGATGAATAACTCCCACAAGCTCATTTGACCTCCTCAGGGCTTGCACAGAAATAACATGATGATAATTCAAATATTAGCCAGATTCCAGAGACATGATTTAAATCGCTTGCAGAAAAGAATCCCGGAAGCACCTTATTTTTCGCAAGCAGTTTTGTACTGCTATTCACAATTTCAGTGATGTACTTTAAAAATTTTTTAGACAGGATAACAGGATTAACAAGATAGATGTTATCCTGTTTATCAGTAACATCATTGCAATAATTTACTTCAATAACAACAACAACACAGAGCAATAGAGAATCAAAAAGACCGCTGAGATAAAAACAGTTTACAAATTTTCTGTGTAGTCGGTGTTTCCTGTTGAACTCCGTGTTCCGTTTTTTTCGGTGTGACGCAGCAATATTATATTTATGATTCCATTAATTAGTGTCTGTCCGAGAACTACCTTTGATCTGTCATTGCGA